>NZ_DATFAV010000243.1:0-13270 GCF_035254145.1 Caulobacter sp.
GTCGGGCTGAAACGCAAAACGCCGCCCGAAGGGTCTCGGGCGGCGTTCGTGGCGGCCTTGCGGACGCCTAGTTCTGCGGCGGAGCGCCTTCCGGCGGCGGCCCGGGCGGCGGGCCGCCCTGCTGCATGCGGCGCTGGCGCATCTTCTCGAAGGCCGCCTTCAGTTCGTCGAGGGTGACCTTGCCGTCCTTGTCGGCGTCGATCATGGCGAAGCGGTCTTCCGGACGGCCCGCGCCCGTCCATTCGGCCTTGTCGACCGCGCCGTCGCCATTGGCGTCCCAGCGCTTGAAGATGTCTTCGGGAGCCGGCATCTGGCGCATCGGTCCGGGCGGCGGACCTTCCTGGGCGAGGGCTGCGCCAGCGGCCAGGGTGGCGCCAGTGGCGAGCGCGGCGAGAAGTATGCGGCGCATGGAGGCTGTTTCCTTCCGGGGGTGAATGTCCCTGAAGGCTCTGCTTGGTCCTCGATTGTTGCCGCCGTATTTCGTGATTACGGCGAGATCGCGCGGGACGCCGTCGGCGTTCCGGCGGCGGGAGACGAAGGCCCGCCATGCACGCCGAGCGCCTTGCGGGCGACACGCGACAACTGGATCCTTGTCCAACCGCCCGCTTTCAGGCGCTCCAGGACACGGTCCAGGTCGGATTTCGGTACGTCCGGATCCGCCCAGATCACGATGGTCTGCTCGCGCTTGTCCGCCTTGGCGCCCAAGGCGCGAAAGCGGGCGTCCAGTTCCGAAGGCAGCCTCTCCACGCTGGTCGCGCGATTGCTGATCTTGATCGCGCCGCCCCTCTGGAGCGAGACGTCAACGGTCGAACCCATGGTTTTGATGGTCTCGCCAACGGAAGAGGCGGGCATCAACGCCACGTCCACCTTGACGGCGCCGCTCAGCAGGGCGACCGCGCCGATCACGCCAGCGATGACGAAGCCGCCCAGCAAGATGACGACCCCGCGCTCCATCCTAGTGCTTGCCGCGATCGCGCCCGAAGTTCGGCTCGGCGCTTTCCTGGCCCGCCGCCACGATGCCGCGACGGATGGCGCGGGTGCGGGTGAAGTGGGCGTGCAGGGTGTCGGCGTCGCCCCAGCGGATCGCCCGGCTCATGGCCTGCAGGTCCTCGGTGAAGCGGCCCAGCATCTCCAGCACCGCGTCCTTGTTGGCCACGAAGATGTCGCGCCACATGGTCGGGTCGCTGGCGGCGATGCGGGTGAAATCGCGGAAGCCCGAGGCCGAGTACTTGATGACCTCGTTCTCGGTGACGTTCTCCAGGTCCGCCGCGCTGCCGACGATCGTATAGGCGATCAGGTGGGGCAGGTGGGAGACGACGGCCAGCACCAGGTCGTGGTGCTTTTCGTCCATCAGCTCGACCTGGGCCCCGAAGGCGCGCCAGAAGGCCGACAGGCGCGCGACGGCGGCGGCGTAGTGCTCGTCGTCGTTTTCGAACGGCGTCAGGATCGTCCAGCGGTTCTCGAACAGCTCGGCGAAGCCGGCGTCGGGACCGGACTGCTCGGTGCCGGCGATGGGGTGACCGGGAATGGCGTAGATCTTCGAGATGTCCTGGGCGCGGAACGCCTCGGCGACATTGCCCTTGGTCGAGCCGACGTCGGTCAGGGTCGCGCCGGGCTTCATGGCCGGGATCACCTGGGCCGCCAGGTCGGGAATCGACAGCACCGGCGTGGCGATGACCACCAGGTCGGCGTCCTTGACGGCCTGGGCGATGTCGCCGGTGACGTGCTCGGCCACGCCCAGCTCGGCGATGCGGGCGCGGTGGGCCTCGCTGGCGTCGGCGACGGTGATCTCGCCAACGACGCCGTGCTGACGGGCCGCGCGGATCACCGAGCCGCCGATCAGGCCGGCGCCAATCACCGTCATCTTGGGGTAGAGGATACCGGGCTCAGACATCTATCGCCCCAGGAACTCGGCCAGCAGGTCCACCACGGCGCGGTTCTGCTCTTCCAGGCCGATGGTGATGCGGATGGCGTTCGGCAGGCCGTAATTGGCGACCGCGCGGACCAGATAGCCCTTCGACGCCAGGAAGGCCTCGGCCTCCAGGGCGGTCTTGCCGGGCGCGGTCGGGAAGGTGGCCAGCACGAAGTTCGCCGCCGACGGCGTGACCTCCAGGCCAAGGCCGCCCAGCTGCTGGGTCAGCCACGGCCGCCACTGCTCGACCAGGGCCAGCGAACGGGCCTGGAAGTCGTCGTCGAACAGAGCGGCCACGGCGGCCTCCTGTCCTGGGATCGAGGTGTTGAACGGCGGACGGATGCGCTCGAGCGGCTCGATGATATGCGGCGGCGCATAGCCCCAACCCACCCGTAGGGCGGCCAGGCCGTGCAGCTTCGAGAAGGTCCGCGTGACGATCACGTTCTCGGCGGCGCGGGCCAGGTCGAGGCCATCCTCGAAACGCGGGTCGCTGCAGAACTCCGAATAGGCGCCGTCCAGAACCAGGATCACCGACGGCGGCAGGGCCGCGTGCAGGGCGCGGATCTCCTCGCCCGTCAGCCAGGTGCCGGTCGGGTTGGCGGGGTTGGCGATGAAGACGAGGCGCGTGCGCTCGTCGACGCATTTGACCACCTCGTCGATGTCGATGCGGTGGTTGATCTCCTTGGCCATCCGCACTTCGCCCTGGCAGGCGCGGGCTCCGATGGCGTAGGCGGCGAAGCCGTGCTCGCCCTGGACGATGTTGTCGCCGGGTTCGAGATAGACCTGGCACAGCAGGGCGAAGATCTCGTCGCTGCCGTCGCCGAAGGTCAGGCGCTCGGGCTCGAGATTGAAGCGCTTCGCCACGGCTTCGCGCAGGATATTGGCCTTGCCGTCCGGATAGATGTGCATGCGGTCGACCGCGTCGCGATAGGCCGCCTTGGCCTTGTCGCTGCTGCCCAGGACGTTCTCGTTGCTCGACAGCTTCACCGGATGGGCGACGCCTTCGACCTTCGACTTGCCGCCGACATAGGCGTGGATGTCCAGGATCCCGGGCTTGGGAACGGGACGGGGCGCGGCGAAGCGGTCGGTGGGGGAGGCGGTCATCGGACTACTCGGTTGACGGACGGCCCAGCGGCGCCGGGCGGCGGCTTCTTACACGTCGAACTGCTCGGGCGCAGCCCCGATGACGCCGCTCAGCTGGCCCGGCGCGCGGGCCAGGCGCTCGTCGTGCGGCTGGAAGAAGCCCGACAGCGAGAACAGCTTCAGGCCGCCGACGTCGGCGACCGGCTCGGCGGCCACGCCGTCCTGGCCCAGGGCCTCGACGATGGCGCCGGCGCCCTTGGGCGAGTCGGTGACCCAGAAGGTCTGGTCGCCGCCGGTCGGCTCGACCTCCACCTCGGCCACGGCCAGGGCGGCTTGCGGTCCCCAGGTCGCCAGGCAGGGCAGGGCGGCGAACACCTTCAGTTTGGGCTCGGCAAGCAGGCGGCCCCACCAGGGCGTGTCGGTCGCCAGCGGCAGGACGGCCACGCCCCAGGGGGCGCGGGCCACGGCCAGGGCATCCTGGGCGGTGGGGACGATCGACAGGCGCGGGGCCGTGCCGAAACGCAGGCGGGTCAGCTCCACCGTCCGGGCCGGGTCTCGCCCGCCGAACACGCAGAGCTGATAGGGACCCTGGCGCGCCAGGTTGTCGGCCATGATCTCGCGCCAGATGCGGATGACCAGGGCGTCGGAGGCGCCCTTGCGCGGCGCGTCGAGCAGCTTGCGAACGATCTGGGCCTCGCGGCCGGGACGCAGGCCAAAGCCGGTGTCGCCGGCCGCGCGCTTGGCGGCGGCGACGGCGCCGGCCAGGCTGGCGCGCTCGTCGAGCAGCGCCAGCAGTTCACCGTCGATGGCGTCGAGCCGCCATCGGACCTCTTCGAGAGACGGTGTGGCGTCCGTCGCGTCGCTGCCCATGTTTTTCCCCGAAATTGGAGGGCGGACCATAGTCTTTGCCGCTGAACACGCAATACCCAGGCTGGGCGGGAATAAAATTGCGTTTTCGGTGATCGTTGATCGATCAGTAGACGGTGGGGGCCGGACCCGTGTCGAGGACGCCCAGGAAGGTGCGCCCGTCGCGGAACTTGAGGCTGGCCTCGATGACCGGTTCGCGGCCGAGGGCCTCGGCGGCGGCGGCCAGGGCCTGTTCCGGCGTGCGGATCGGCTGGGAAAGATCCGCGCGCTCCTTGATCGCCACTTCCAGGGCGCCGGTCAGGCGTCCGTCGGCGTCGACCGTCAGCATGCCGGACTTGGCCTTGCCCTCGGCGTCGCCGGCCAGGATCTGGCTCTGCTCCAGGGTGATCTGGCCGCCAGCGGCGCTCCAGCGCTTGACGGCGGCCTCCCAGTTGCGGCCCCGCAGCGCCGAGACGTGCGAGAGCTTTGTCTCCAGCACCATCGAAGCCGTCTTGTCCTGGGCGATGCGGCCCAGAAGGCCGGTGAAGGCGGTCTTGGCGCCGTCGGCCTTGAAGAAGATCGCGCCCTGGTCGTCGGGACCGCCGCGCAGGTGCAGCTGCATGTTGTCGGCCGAGACCAGCTGGAACGGCTTGGCGCCCGGAGCGGGAGCGAAGGCCAGGCCCGCGCCCTCGACCGAGATGCGGGGCGGGTATTCCTTGACGTGCGAGATACTGGCCCGCAGCGCCTGGCCCGTGATCGTCACGTCGCCGGCTTCCGGCCGGGTCAGGACCACACCCTGCGGCGCGACCAGCACCCAGTGGGTCACGTCGAAGATCTCGGCCTCGCCCTTCAGCAGCGGGGCGCGGACGGCCCAGCCGGTGGGCTCGGCGACGCGGGCGTCGACGAGGTCGACGTTCATGCGGAACGGAAAGCCGTGGAAGGTCCGCGCGCTCCACGACAGATCGTACCCGCGTGACTTCAGGTCCGCCGCCTCGGTGTCCATCCGCTGTTCGGCCTGGCCGCGCAGCCAGAACCAGCCATAGCTCCAGCCGCCCGCGACGAGGACGGCCAGCACGAAAGGCGCGAACAGTCGGCCGCGCCGAGCCTTTTGAGGGGCTTTGCGGGACGGGGCGGCGTCGTTATGGGTCATGAAAGGCGCGTCCAGTCGGGAACGGTGATGAGTTTGGCAGGCGGCGGCGAAGATCGCTGGGTGTTCGGATACGGATCGCTGATGTGGCGGCCCGGGTTCCCGTTCATAGACCGAAGAACGGCCGTTCTCCACGGCCGCCGAAGAGCGTTCTGCATCTATTCGGTGCATCATCGCGGCACCTATGAGCGACCGGGCCTGGTGTTGGGCCTGGCGCCGGGCGGCGCGGTGCGCGGCATGGCCTACCGGGTGGCGGGGCAGGCCTGGGAAGAGGTCTACGCCTATCTGCGCGAACGCGAGCAACCGACCGAAACCTATTTCGAGACCTGGCGCGACGTGAAGTTGGACGGCGGCGGAGAGCGCACGCCGGCCCTGGTGTTCCTGTCGGACATGAAGCACAGCCAGTGGGCGGGGGCGCTGAGCCTCGAGGAGCAGGCTCGGCTGATCGCCGGCGCGACGGGCCTATCCGGTCCGAACATCGACTATCTCCGCGACCTCGTCGTCCACCTGCGCGAGGACGGCGTGCGCGACCATGCGATGGAGAAGCTGCTGAAGATGGTCGAGGCCGAGGAGGGGCTTTCTCCTGCCCCGTAAACGGGGGAGGAGAAGCTAAAGCCCCTCGTCCTCCAGGGCCTTGGTGGCCGTATCGATCCGGGTCTGCAGCTCGCGCATGAACTCCGCCCGCTTCAGGCCGGCGGGGATCGGCTCAAGGTAGTGGAAGACGATCGTCCCCGGCTTGATCGCGAAGCCCTTGTTCCAGTGGCCGCCGCAGTTCAGGGCCAGGGGGACCACCGGCATGTCCAGCTCGCGGTAGAGGGCCGCGATGCCGGGCTTGTAGTCGCCCGGCTGGCCGACGCCTCCGCGGGTGCCCTCCGGGAAGATCACGACCTGGCGGGTCTCCTTCATCCGTTCGATTGCGTCGCGCACCAGCTTCTTCAGGGCGGCCGAATGGCCGGCCCGATCGACGACGATCATGTCCGCCTTCAGGCCATGCCAGCCGAACAGCGGCACCATCAAAAGCTCCTTCTTCATCACGAAGCAGGCGTCCGGCAGGATGGCGAACTGGCTGAAGACGTCGAACATCGACTGGTGCTTGGCCGCGACCAGGGCCGCGCCCGTCGGGAGGTTCTCGCGCCCGCGGATCTCGACCTTGACGTCGGCCAGCCACCGAAGGGCCAGGATCAACCCCTTGGACCACAAGGTCATGCAGGCGCGATTGGCGCCGCGCGGCAGGGGGAAGGTGACGATCATGAAGATCGCCATTCCGGCCGACCACAGCCAGAAGAACAGCTGGAAGAGGAACGAGCGCAGATAGATCAAGAAGCTTCCTTCGCCGCCGAGGCGGCCTTGTCTTTCGGTCCCAGTCCCAGGAACGCCTCGCGCCCCAGGATCGCCAGGTACTTGCAGTATTCCACCACCATCCGCCGGGCGCTGGAGGTGGTCTTCCACCAGCGATGGGCGTTGAGGTCCGTCTTGACCGGATAGGCGTGCAGCTTGACGTCCGGCATGGCCGCCCGCAACTCCAGCATCGACCGGGGCATGTGGTAGTCGGCCGTGACGACGATCAGGCTCTTGTAGCCCTTGGACCTGGCCCACTCGGCCGTCTCCAGGGCGTTGCCGACGGTGTTGGCGGCGGTGAAGCCCAGGTCCACGCAGCAGTCGTAAATCGGCTTGACCGCCTTGGTCACGGTCTGGACGTCGGCGCGGGTGGCCTCGCGGTTGACGCCGGAGATCAGCAGGCGCTCGCCCTTGCCTTCTTCCAGCAGCCGCGTGGCCGCTTCAAGCCGGACGTTCGAAGCGCCGGTCAAGACCACCACGCCGTCGGCGGCCGGCGGCTCGGGAGCAGGCGTGGACAGGTCCACCCGGCCGGTGAACGCCACCAGGCCCAGGCTCCAGATCATCAGAGCGATCAGCAGGGCGGCGAGCGTCTTCACGCCATCTCTCCCACGATCCGCGCCGCGGCCAGGCGCGCCGAGAGGCCGGCGATCAGGGCGGCGGCCAGCGGGCAAGGTAGGGCGACCAGCAGGTCGATCCAGGCCAACGGCAGCACCGGCGCGAGCCCGGCCCCGCCGCCGAAATAGCGCACCAGCGCGCCGACGCCGGCCGCGCTCGCGCCGCCCAGCAGGCCGGCCAGCGCGCCCATGGCGGCGAAGTGGTTCTGGAACAGGCCGGCGATGAAGCCCTGCTCCGCGCCGGAGAAGTGCAGGACCTCGATCACGTCGCGGCGCGCGGCCAGGCCCGCCCGCGTGGCGAAGGCGATCACCGCCGCCGCCGCCGCCGTGATCAGGGCGAAGACGCCGAGGGCGGCCAGGCGCGCCATGTCGGCGGCGCGTTCGATGTCGGCGATCCAGCGGCTGTGATCGTCGATCGTGGCGTCGACGCCGGCCGATCGCAAGGCCTTGTCCAGGGTTTCGGCGGTCGGCGGCGCCTTGGGGTCCAGGTCCAGGGTGACCAGGCGCGGGGTCGGCAGATCCTCGACCAGGGCGTCCCTGCCGATCCAGGGTTCGAGCAGGGCTTCGGCCTTCTCGCGCGTGAGGGCCTGGGCCTCGACCACGCCGCGAACGCCGGCCAGGGTTTCGGCGGCGCGGGCGGCGGCGCTGTCGGGCGTTTCGCCAGCCCGGGCGCGAACCACCACGGTGGCCGAGCCGCTCAGTTGGGCCGTCCAGCCGTGGGCGGCGCGGTTTGCCGCCAGGGCCGCCAAGCCCGTCACGCAGGCCAGGAAACACAGCACCGCCACGACGAACACCAAGGCGCCGTCGCGGGCGTCGCGCGGCGGCAGCAGCGGGCCTGGCCGCCAGCGCGAGACGTCGAACAGGGCGCTCATCGCCCGACCTCCGCGCCCAGCAGACGGCCGTCGTGCAGGCGCAAGGCGGGCCTGGCGGCGCGCGCGACCATGTCCTCGTCGTGGGTGGCGATCAGCACCGTGGTGCCCAGGCGGTTGAGCTCGACGAACAGGCGAAGCAGGCGCAGCGACATCGCCGGATCGACATTGCCGGTCGGCTCGTCGGCCAGCAGGATGTCGGGCCGGTCGACGACCGCGCGAGCGATCGCCAGTCGCTGCTTTTCCCCGCCGGACAGAGTGGCGGGCAAGGCGTGCATCCGGTCGCCCAGTCCCACCCAATTCAGCAGTTCGGCGACGTCCTCGCGGTAGGTGGCGGGCTTGCGCTTGAGGATGCGCAGCGGGAGGGCCGCGTTGTCGAACACCGAGAGGTGTTCCAGCAGCCGGAACTCCTGAAACACAACGCCGATGCGACGGCGCACGAAGGGCAGGTCGTGGGCGTGCAGCAGGCTGACGTCCCGGCCGAACAGCTCCACGCGACCCCGTGACGCACGATGGGCCAGGTAGATGAGTTTTAGCAGCGAACTCTTGCCCGCGCCCGAGGCGCCGGTCAGGAAATGGAACGAGCCCTGGCCCAGGGAAAAGCTGATGTCTCTGAGGGTTTCCGGCGCCCGGCCGTAGCGCATCGAGACGCCTTCGAAGCGGACAACCGGTAGGGCGTCATCGCCCTGTTCTGTGTCGATCCGCAAGGCGCGTCACTGGGCTTTCTGGACATCAGGGTTAAAATCGGCGACCCCATTTAATCATGCAGGGATCGTTCGATTCGCGGCCATGATACTGACCTGTCCGGAGTGCGCCAGCCGCTATTTCGTCGACGACGCCAAGGTCGGATCGGCGGGGCGTGTCGTGCGCTGCGCGGCGTGCGGACATCGTTGGACGGCGCGAAACGAAGAGGCCCTGGATCTCTTCGACGAACCCCAGGCCCCCAGCCCGGCGAGCCCGGGCGAGGACGCGGCGGCGGCGGGCGGCCAGGCTCCCACGCCCGAGGCTGACGACGAACCGCCGGTCAGCGCCCTGCCGGGCGAGGAGCTTCCCAAGGTCTTCCGAGCCCGCGCCGACGCCGAGCGTCGCCTGCGCGAAGCCACCGCCACCGGCGTCGTCTGGGCCGCCATGGCCGCGGCCATGGCCGCGATCGTGATCGCCGCCCTGATCTTCCGGATCGACGTGGTGCGCATCATGCCCGGCGCCGCGGGCGCCTATGCGGCGGTCGGCCTGCCGGTCAACACCGTGGGCCTCGTCATCGACAAGGGCGGGATCAAGGCCCAGCCGCTGATGAAGGACGGCCACGCGGCCGTGACCGTCACCGGCGCGATCCGCAATATCACCGAGCATGAGGTGGTCGCCCCGCCGCTGCGCGTGGAATTGCTGAACAGCGAAGGCAAGCGCGTGGCCGGCCAACTGGCCGCGAGCCCGAACGCCAAGATTCCGCCGGGCGAGGTGCGTCACTTCTCGATCACCTTCATGGACCCGCCCCGCACGGCCAAGGACCTGCAGGTCGGCTTCGCCGAGGTTGGCGCGGCCAAGGCGGTCAAGGCGGCGCTCCACAAGCCGGAGGCCGCCGCCGACGGCCACGGCGCGGCGTCCGAACCGGCGCTGCGCGGCGCCCAGGACACGCCGGCTCCCTCAGAAGCGGCTGGACAAGCGCCCCCGGGACATGAGAGCGGGGACCAAACCGTCCCTTCCGACTCTCACGAACCCGCTCATCATGAATGACACCAAGAAACCCGAAGTCCTGATCTCGGAGACCGAGATCGCCGAACGGGTGAAGGCGCTGGCCGAGGCGATCGCGCCGCGCATCGACAACGACACCGTGGCCGTCTGCCTGCTGACGGGCGGACTCTGGTTCGCCGCCGATCTGACCCGCGCCCTTTGGAAGGTCGGCCGCGACGTGCGCTTCGACGCCCTGTGGCTGGCGTCCTACCACGACGAGCGCAAGAGCTCGGGCCGGTGCGAGGTCCGTGCGGATCTGCAGCGACCGCTGGTCGGCCGTCGGGCCCTGGTCGTCGACGACGTCTTCGACAGCGGCCTGTCGCTGTCCGAAGCCGCGCGCCTGGTCAAGGACGCCGGCGCCAGCGAAGTGCTGACCGCGGTCTTCGCCCGCAAGCCCTGGCCGACCTCGCGCGGCATGGAGCCCGACTTCGTCGCCTGGGAAGCGCCCGCCCGTTACCTCGTCGGCTACGGCCTGGACGACGAGGGCAAGAGCCGCGGTCTGCCGTACATCGGCGCGCTGGACTGACCGCTTCCGGTTAGGCCGCGCGCTGCTCGGCCTGGGCGGTCCTCTCGCGGCCGATCTCGAACATGTCGACGCGCTGCGCCAGCTCCTGGGCTTCGGTGCGCAGGGCGTGGGCGGCGGCCGTGGTCTCTTCGACCATGGCCGCGTTCTGCTGCACCACGCGGTCCATCTCGCCCATGGTGGCGTTGACCTCGCCCAGGCCGCCGGCCTGGTCGTGGGCAGAGGCCGCGATGGCGTTGACCTGGGTGTTGATCTCCGAGACGCGGGCGATGATGCGCTGCAGCGCCTCGCGAGTGCGGCCGACCCGTTCGACGCCGGCGCTGACCTGTTGGCCCGAGACGTTGATCAGGTCCTTGATCTCCCTGGCCGCGTCGGCCGAGCGCTGGGCGAGGGCCCGCACTTCCTGAGCCACGACCGCGAAGCCACGACCCGCTTCGCCCGCACGAGCGGCCTCGACCCCGGCGTTCAGGGCCAGCAGATTGGTCTGGAAGGCGATCTCGTCGATCACGCCGATGATCTTGCCGATCTGGCCCGACGAGGTCTCGATCTGGGTCATGGCCTCGACGGCCTCGCTGACCACCGGGTCGGAGCGCTCGGCTTCCTGGCGGGCGGCGGCGGCGGCGGCGTTGGCCTGGTTGGCGCTCTCGGCGGTGGTCTGGACGGCGACGGTGATCTCGCCCAGGGCGGCGGTGGTCTGGACCAGGCTGGCGGCCTGGTGCTCGGTGCGGCGGGCCAGCTCGTCGGAGGCGCGCGACATGTCGGCGACGCCAGCGGTCAT
Source organism: Caulobacter sp. (assembly GCF_035254145.1). GTDB lineage: Bacteria > Pseudomonadota > Alphaproteobacteria > Caulobacterales > Caulobacteraceae > Caulobacter. The sequence continues at coordinate 10,839 of NZ_DATFAV010000243.1, forward strand.
GGTGGCGGCGTTGCCGGCGATCTCGCGCATGGCGGCCTGCAGGCGGGTCAGGGCCTCGTTGAAGTCGGCGCGCAGGGGCTCATAGCGGTCGGCGAAGGTCTTGGTCAGGCGCCAGGTCAGGTCGCCGCGCGACAGGTGCGCCAGCGCTTCGGCCAGCTCCTCGACGACCTGGGTCTGCTCGGCTTCCAGGGCGGCCTTTTGGCGGGCCTGCTCGGCGTTGGCGGCGTCGCGGGCGGCGCGCTGGGCTTCGGCGTCGGCGTTGGCGGCGTCGGCGCGGGCGGCGGCGTCCAGCGCCTTGTCGGTGCGGGCGGTGACGGTGACGAACAGGCGCGAGACGCTGGCCGTCAGCCAGATCAACGACCAGGCGGTGGCCAGGGTGACGCCGGCGTTGGCCGCCAGGCGCAGGGGCGTGACCTCGCCGCTCATCAGCAGATGCGGCGCGAACAGGGTCGCGCCCACGTCGACCCCGATGATGGTGACGGCCGCCACGGCCACGGCCCGCCAGTCGCCATAGGCCACCATCAGGGCCAGGGCGGCCAGATAGGCCATGCGAGCCTCGGCCTGCAGCGGATGGCCCGAGAAGGCGGCGATGAACAGGCTGACCTGGCCCATTAGGGTGACGGCGGTGGAGATGCGCTGGGCGGCGTTGTCGCGCCAGATCGCCCAGCCTCCCCAGGCCACGGCGGCGAGAAACACCGAACCACCGGCCAGGGCCAGCGACGATTTACCGCCGGTGAAAAGGCTCGCGGCAGGCGTAATCAGCGCCAGGGCCGCAATGCAGGCCATGACCAGATGGCCACCGACCTTCCGCTGAGCTTCGATGCTGTCGAACTCAATGAAGCTACTCACCGAAACACTCCACGCCCCAAATCGAGGTTAAGGTCGGTGATCGCGGTTAATCTAGAGTGACGATCGCAGAAGCTTTTGGTCCGTACGATTACCTAAACCCATTCTGGGACCAGATCGCGGGCCAGCATCTCTTCATAGGTGGGGCGCTTGCGGATCACCGCGTAACGCTCGCCGTCGACCAGGACCTCGGGCACGAGGGGGCGGGTGTTGTACTCGCTAGCCATGGCCGCGCCATAGGCGCCCGCCGACATGAAGGTCACCAGGTCCCCGGCGGCGAACGTCGGCAGGGCGCGGTCGCGGGTGAAGGTGTCGCCGGTTTCGCAGACCGGGCCCACGACGTCGTAGACCGTCTCGCCCGCCTGGGCGCGACGAGTCACCGGGCGAATATCGTGGAACGCGTCGTACATGGCCGGCCGGATCAGGTCGTTCATGGCCGCGTCGATGACCAGGAACTTGCGGCCCTCGGGACGCTCGTGGACGTGCACGACCTGGCTGATCAGCACGCCGGCGTTGGCGGCGATCACCCGTCCGGGCTCGAAGGCCAGGGTCACGGGCAGGCCCTTGGTGACCTCGCCCACCATGGCCGCGAAGTCAGCGGGCGAGGGCGGTTCGGGGCTATTGAAATAGGGCACGCCCAGGCCGCCGCCCAGGTCCAGGCGCTCGACCGACAAGCCCTCCCCAAGCAACTGCTCGACCAGGCCCCGCATCTTGCTGAAGGCCGCCCGCATGGGCGCCAGGTCGGTGATCTGGCTGCCGATGTGGCAAGCCACGCCCACCGGCTGGAGGGCGGCGTTGTTGCTGGCGTTGGCGTAGAGGCGCGCGGCTTCGGCGAACGAGACGCCGAACTTGTTCTCGGACTTGCCGGTGGCGATCTTGGCGTGGCCGCCGGCCGCGACGTCCGGATTGACCCGGAAGGCGACCTTGGCCTTTCGACCCAGGCCAGCGGCGACCTCGGCGATCAGGTTCAGCTCCGGCTCGGATTCGACGTTGATCTCGGCGACGCCGACTTCGAGGGCGAAGGCGATTTCCTGGCGGGTCTTGCCGACGCCGGAAAAGACGATGCGCTCGCCAGGGATGCCGGCCGCCAGGGCCCGGCGGATCTCGCCTTCCGACACGGTGTCGGCGCCCGCGCCCAGGTCGCCCAGCACCTTGAGCACCGCGACGTTGGAGTTGGCCTTCACGGCGTAGGCGATCAGGGGATCGATCACGCCCGCCGCCGCCAGGGCGTCGCGGAAGACGGTGAAATGCCGCTCCAGGGTGGCGCGGGAATAGACGTAGACCGGCGTGCCGACCTCGGCCGCGATCCTGGCCAGGGGGACGCCTTCGCAGGCCAGGCCCTCGGGGCCGTATTCGAAGTGGTTCAACGCGAGGTCCTAGTTGGGCGTGGCGCCGGGGAAGCCGGCCGCTGACGGGCCGCCGAACGGATCCTTGGTGCCGGGCAGGGGCGCGGCGCGGATGGTGCGATTGCTGGAGGCCGGGTCGCGGATCTCCTGGTCGCCGCCGGCGCGGGCCGGCTGGTTGGCCTGGGCCGAGGCCGCGCGGCGCTCGGCTTCCCAGGCGGCCTTCTTGGCCGGATCCCACAG
>NZ_DATFAV010000244.1:0-2938 GCF_035254145.1 Caulobacter sp.
CGCGTGCTGGGCGGGGCGATCCTGACCAGCGAGGCGATCAACGAGGAGTTCTATCGCGACAGCCTGCGCCACACCGGCCCGTCGCTGTCGCCGTTCAACGCCTGGGTGATGCTGAAGGGCCTGGAGACCCTGGACCTTCGCGTGCGTCGCCAGGCCGAGAGCGCGGCCGCCCTGGCCGACGTCACCGCCGAACACAAGAAGGTTCGCCAGGTCCTCTACCCGTTCCGCAAGGACCATCCCGGCTACGCGGTCGCCAAGAAGCAGATGAGCGGCGGCGGCACCGTGGTCGCGCTCGACCTCGGCTCGCGCGAAGCGGCCTTCAGGTTCCTGAACGCGCTGGAGATCGTCGACATCTCCAACAACCTGGGCGACGCGAAGTCGATGGCGACCCACCCGCCGACCACCACCCACCGTTCGGTGCCCGAGGCCGAGCGCCCTCTGCTGGGCGTCACCGAAGGCGGCGTGCGCCTGTCCGTGGGCCTGGAAAGCCTGGCCGACCTGACGCGAGACGTGATCCGTGCGCTCGATCAGGCGTGAGACCTCCCCGCCGATGCAGCGGATGCGTCGCCGTCGCGGCCACGACGCGGCGAGCTACGAAGCGCGCACGCGCGACATCGTCGTGCGCGTCTTCCCAGCCTATTCCGCCGAGGAATCCTCGCCGGAGGAAGGCCTCTACCTGTGGTCCTACACGGTCGAGATCGAGAACCATGGCGGCGAGACCGTCACCCTGGTCTCGCGGCGCTGGATCATCACCGACGCCCTCAATCGCGTGAACGAGGTCGAGGGATCGGGCGTGGTCGGCGAACAGCCCGAGTTGCGGCCGCGCGAGGCGTTCCGCTATGTCTCCAACTGCCCGCTGGCCACCGCGTCGGGCGCCATGCGCGGCAGCTATCAGATGGTGACCGAGGAAGGCGAACTGTTCGAGGTCGAGATTCCCGAGTTCTCGCTGCATCTGCCCGGGGCCTCGCGGAAACTCAACTGAGCACGGGCGGATTGACAGGAAACGCGTAAGGGTTGAGCTTCGCCAACAGCTCTCACAGGAGATCGGCCATGCTCACTCGCGCCTTGGCTTGCGCTCTCGCCTTCTGCGCCGTCGCCGCGTCGCCGGCCCTGGCCCAGCAGCCCAACAATCCCTTCTTCCAGGTTTCGCCGGAATCCGCGCCCGCCAGTCCCTCGGTCGAGATCGGCCGCGGCCGCGTCGATTTCCAGAACAGCGCCCAGCGGCGGCTCGTCGACGAGAAGATGCCGCTGATCGAAAAAGCCGTTGCGGCCCAGTTGGCCAATCCGGATACGGCCGAGCTGATCGGCCTGCGCACGGGGCGTTACAAGAAAGCCCTCGTGGTCTGCGGCGTGGTCAACAGCGTCAGTTCCGGCGGCGCCAAGGAAACGGCGCGTTTCATCGCCCGTCCCAGCATCGCCACCTTGGAAACCTCGGCCAACAGCCAGGCCTTCCAGGCCGGCTGGAAGAGCACTGGCTGCGGCTTCTGAACCCGGCCGGCGCGGACGACACCCCAGCCACGGCGGCTCCTACGCGATAAATCGAGCGAGGCTGAGCTCGAGCTCACAGGCCAGCTTCGCGAACGCCCGGCCCGGGTCCCAGCTCCTGGTCGTGCTGACCTGCGAGATCCCGCCTCTTTTTATTGCCTGGGGGCGCCCGACGAACATCAGCCGCAGATAGAATTCTATCTTTGCGCGTAAGGTATATAAAAACTCGCCTTGGTCGAACCTCGCAAATCCCCGCATATTGTGGCTGAGGGGGCGCGAAGTAATGGCGAATGCGATCTGCCCAAAACAGATCCTCTCAGACAGGTCGTCGCCGCAGCTTACCTAGAAACGGCAATTTTTCTGGAGACAGCCATGTCCGTCCTTCTGACGATTAATGTCATCAACCGCCAAAACTTCACGCAAGGTTTCTATTTCTTCCAACAGCCGGCTCTCTATTCCGGCGGTTCGACCGTCTACAGCAACAGTCTCTATTCCCAGAACCTGGGAAACTATGACGCCACCGGCGCCATACTCACGTTCCAGGTGAGCATGCAGTATTATGCTGCCATCCAGCAGGCGCACAGCCTCCCGAGCGTCGGCCAGTCTTCAGGCTACGCCACCGCCATGCGCCCCATCGCGCTGGCGCCGGCCGGCGGCACGGCGAACGACTGGACCACCGCGTCCGTCAACCCGCTCGGCCTGACGGCTCCGACCGTCGGCGTCGGCGTGCAACCCGGCGCCTTCCGGATCACGACCCCGCCCTACGCGCCGCCCGCCCTCTACAATATCGGCTCGGCGGTTCAGGTGAACGGCGGCGTCACTCTATCGAGCTTCGTGATCGCCAACCCCGCCAGCAACACGGACTGCCAGCCGATCCTGGAATACTACGTCCAGACTGGCCAATACACGGCGGGCACGGTGATCAACTTCACCCAGTCCAGCGTCAACGCCGCCATCTGCGACTTCACGGGCGGCTACTCGGTCATCAACGTCACGCTGAATCCCGATGGCACGTGGACCACCCAGGTCATCCAATAGAGCCAGCCCTGACCGCTCGGGTCGACGGACGGCCGCGAGCCGCGGCGTGGGTCACGGTCCTGCCGGTCATGCGCCGCTGCCCCCAGCGCCACGCCGCCGTCGCTTCGCGGCGGCGTGGATGGGGCTTTCCTACTCGGCCGGCGCCGGCTCCAGCTTGTAGACGCGAGAGCAGTACTCGCACGTCACGTGGATCTTGCCGTCCGGCTCGACCATGTCGGCCACTTCCTCGGCCGAGAACGAGTCCAGCACCACGCCGATCCGCTCTTCCGAGCAACGGCAGAAGGCCCGCATCGGCTTCTCGTCGAGCAGCCGCACGCCGTCCTCGTTGAAGAGGCGCCACAAGAGGGTCGGCGTCGAGACCATGGGATCGACCAGTTCGTCCTCGCCCGTGGTCTCGAACAGGGCCTGGGCATGG
>NZ_DATFAV010000245.1:0-4634 GCF_035254145.1 Caulobacter sp.
GTTTTTTGTGCCTGGCTAAAGTCCGAACCCATCCCCGGAGTTCAGGCCAACCCCGGATAGAGATCGTCCCAGTAGGGGTTCTCACGCTCGATCAGGTTGATCTTCCACTGCCTGGGCCAGCGCTTGAGGCTGCGTTCGCGCTGGAACGCCGCGATCATGTCTTCATGGGGCTCATACCAGACGAGCCGCTTTAGACCGTATTTCTTGGTGAAACCCGGGATTAAGCCTTCCTGATGCTGCCAGATCCGGCGGCTCAGATAGCCCGTCGCACCGATGTAGATCGCGCCCAACCTCTGGTTGGCCATCATGTAGACAGCGATGTAGCGCCCCTCCCGCATGGGGAGAGTATTTCAAAAAACACAACTCTTAGCAATATTCCTGCCTTCCTCGCCCTTGTGGCGAAGAAGGCAGGTTCGGCTTGGCGCGGCGATGGTCACTGAGCTTCGCGGTCGTTGGCGAGCACGGGCCGCTCGAAGGGGCTGAGCCTGGCCCGACCGGAATGGTCTATCCGATCTGCAGAGCCTGGCTTGACCATGGGTCCTCGCCACAAGGGCGAGGAAGGCGGTGTTTTTTTTCGTTCCCAAAGAACCGTCGGCTACTCGGCCAAGGCCTCCCGTAAACCCTCCACCAGCGCATGCGGTTCAAGCGCCCGCTCCCCCAGGCGCGAGACCGGGCGGACGCCGATCAGGCTGTTGGTCAGGAACACCGCCTCGGCGCGATGGAGGGCCTCGACGCCCGCGGCGACCTCCTCGGCCGGGTGGGTCGCCATCAGGCGGGCGCGGGTGATTCCGGCCAGGACGCCGCAATCCAGGCGCGGGGTGAAGAGGCGGCCGCCCTCGAGCCAGAACAGGTTGGCGGCCGCCGCGCAGGCCAGCTCACCGCGGTTGTTCAGCATCACCGCCTCGTCGGCGCCGGCCGCCCTGGCCTCGTTCCGGGCCAGCACGTTGTCGAGATAGGACAGGGTCTTCAGGCGCGAGGCGGGCGACCCCTCGTTGCGGCGGGTCGTCGCCACGACCACCCGGGCCGGGGTCGTGACCGGCGCGGCGGGCGCGGCGCGGGCGAAGAGGCGCGGCGCGGGCGGGTCCGGGCGATCCAGCCCTCGCCCGCCCGAGCCGGCTGTCAGGGTCAGGCGCACGGCGAAGCGCCCCGTCGCTGGCGTCGCCTCCCGACACAGCGCCTCGGCGGCGGCCCGGTTGAACGGCAGGCCCAGCGCCACGCAACCCTCGGCCATGCGGTCGAGGTGAAGGGTCAGGTCCGGCAGAACACCGTCCCGCGCCAGCATCGTCTCGAACAGGCCATCGCCTAGCAGCAGGCCCCGATCATCTTGAGGCATGGCGTCGTTGGACATGGGGGCGTTGGACATGGGGTCGGGCGGAATCATTCGGTGAGCGCCTTCTTCAGGGCCGCGATCTTGGCCTCGGTCTCCAGGCGCTCGGCGTGGGGATCGCTGTCGGCGACGATCCCGGCCCCGGCCCGGGCCTCCAGGCGCCAGCCTTCGGCGTCCTCGACCAGGCCGACGGTGCGGATCAGCACGCTCGACTCGAACGCCCCGTCGAAGCCGGCCCAGAACAGCGAGCCGCAATAGGGGCCGCGCGGCGGTTCCAATTCGGCGATGACCTTCATCGCCTGGACCTTCGGCGCGCCGGTGATCGAGCCCGGCGGAAAGCTGGCCCGCAGCAGGTCGGCCACGCCCCTGCCCGGCGCCAGGCGCGCGGTGACGGTCGAGACCAGATGATGGACGTTGGCGAAGCTCTCAACCTTGAACAGCGCCGGAACCTCGACGCTGCCTGGCGGGCTGACGCGGGCCAGGTCGTTGCGCATCAGGTCGACGATCATCAGGTTCTCGGCCCGGTCCTTGTCGCTGGCCAGCAGCTCGGCGGCCAGAGCAAGGTCCTCGGCGGCGTCGCGGCCCCGGGGACGGGTGCCCTTGATAGGTCGCGTCTCGATCGCCCCGCCGGGCTCGACCTTCAGGAAGCGCTCGGGCGAGTTGGAGACCACCACCCGTCCCGGCAGCCGCCAATAGGCCGAGAACGGCGCGGCGCTCTGGGCGCGCAGCCGCAGGAACAGGTCGAACGGATCGGCGCCGGCCGCCAGGCGGCCGGTCCAGGCGCGGGCGATATTGGCCTGGAAGATCTCTCCGGCGACGATGCGCTCGACCACTCGCGCCACCGCGCCCTCGTAGGCTGTCGCGTCGCTGACGGCGAGGTCGGCGCACAACGGGCCGGCGGGCTCGGGACGGTCGGCCGCGGGGGCGTCCAGCCAGGCCAGGGCGTCGCGGGCGCGGCGCCGCGCTTCCTCGTCGGTCTCGCCCCGCCCGACCGCGACAACCTGTCGGGCGTGGTGGTCGAAGGCCAGCAGGGCCAGATAGCGGGCGCAGGCCAGGTCCGGCCAGTCGGTGCGGGCCAGGCCCAAACGCTCGACCCGGTCGCCCAGCTCGTAGCTCGCCAGGCCGACGACCCCGCCCTGGAACGGCGGTCCCTCGGGATCGGCCGGCAGGCGTGGGCCGACCAGAGCCGCCAGGGCGTCGAACGGGTCGGCGGCGTCGGCGGCGGACAGGCTGAAGGTCTTGTCGGGGGCGCGCAGCAGATAGGACCACCGGCCTCCCCCTCCGCCCGTAACCAGGGCGCAGGCATGGGGCTCGTCCCGGAAGGACGCCAAGGCCCAGGCCGGCTCGCGCCAAGGGGCGGTGAGGATCGCGACACGTCGCATGGGCGACCGAGTAGCAAAATCCTCTCCCCAGAGGGAGGATTTAAGCTTCCCGTCCCCCGCCCTTCACGAAGAACAGCCCGAATAGCCCCAGCGCCAGCAGGCCGGCGATCGGCAGGAAGCCGGCGACCTGGCTGGCGAAGACCTTGGTCGCCAGGGCCACCAGCAGCGAGCCCAGCCACATGGTCGCCGTGCCCGACAGCGAGAACAGGCCGAAGAAGGCGGCCATGCGGTCGGCCGGCGCCAGACGCACCAGCAGGGTGCGGCTCGAGGCGTATTGCGCGGTGACGAACACCGCCACCAGCAGGCCCATGCCGAGATAGACCAGTTCAGGCAGGGTGCGGAACAGCGGACCGTTCCAGACCACCGCGTGGGTCGCCTCGGCCCAGGGCCAGAAGAACAGGATCTTCTCGCGCCCCATGCCCAACATGCCCATGACGATCAGGATGCAGGCGGCGATCTCGACCTGGACGGCGCGCTTGGGGCCCATCACGCGATCCAGCCACGGGGCCAGCAGGCCGCCGAGAACGCCGAAGATCGACAGGGAAATCCCATAGGCCAGCATCTCCAGTTCGCCCCACCTCATCAGGCCAGACGCGAACAGGCCGCCGAAGATCAGCAGCGCCGTCATGCCGTCGCAATACAGCATCCGCGCGCCCAGGAAGCGGGCGACGTCGGCGTGGCCCTTGAGATTGGCGAAGGTGTCGACGATCAGCCGCACCCCCTCCCTCAGCGCCCCCAGCAGGCTGGCGCCGGCGCGCGGCGCGTCGCGAGTCCACAGGAAGAACGGGATCGCCCCGGCCAGCATCACGATAGCCGCCAGGGGGCCGACGATGCGGCTGGGCTCGTGCTCGACCTGGCTGAGACCGAACAGCGGGGCCGACGGCACGAACGACCACGGCACGGCGCCGGGCAGCACGAAGGCCCACATCACGAAGATCAGCAGGCTGACGGACAGGCCGTTGGCCATGGCGTAGCCCAGGCCCGACAGCACCGGCTCCTGGCCCCGCTCGGCGGCGCGCGACAGCAGCGAGTTGTTCAGCACGTCGCCGCAGTTGTACGCCACGCCCAGCACGATCAGCACCAGCCCGACCAGCTCTACGGACAGGCCGCCCGGCTTGGCCAGCCACAGGGCGACCATCAGCGGGACCATGATCGCCAGGATCAGGGCCAGGAACGGCTTGCGCGGCCCGTAGCGTTCGATCGAAGCGCCCAGCAGCGGCGCGAAGGCGGCGGTGAGCAGGCCCGAGATGGTGGAGATGTCGGCGACGGTGGCCTGGCCCTTGACCGGATCGCCGACCAGCACCCGCGAGAAGTAGGGCGCGAAGACATAGATGGTGATCAGGATCACATAGGGGTCGCGCGTGCCCTGGTGCAGGATCCAACTGAAAGCGCCGCGCGAGAGCCGCTTTCGCGGAACCGGGATCAGCACATCCTCGTGGCCCTTGGGACCGACGACTTCGCTCAAGCCCGGAGGCGACCCCGCCAACTCGCTCATACCGCACCCTAATGTCACCGGCCCTCTGTCGGGGCCATGACCGGAGGCTGGACCTTAAACGAACGTTTGTCACCTTACGGATTTGACGGAAATCAAGGTCGAGCTCCGCCGGCGGAAATCCCTCTCTCAAAGAGAGAGGGAGGGGCCCATCGCCTAGCGATGGGAGGGTGAGAGGTTACTCTCTTTCCGAACAAGGTCCGGGCCAAGGCTATCGCCCCGTCAACCGTAGCCTGACTTGGCTATCCATATAGAAAGGCTTGGGATTTTTCGGCTGAGGGTGAAACCTCTCACCCTCCCGCCGCCTGCGGCGGCGGGCCCCTCCCTCTCTCTAAGAGAGAGGGATTTTACAGCAATATATGCGCCCGCACCTGCTCGCGGGTGTTCGCGTCCAGCCCGACCGCCCGCTCCAGATAGCCGTCCAGCGAGCCGA
>NZ_DATFAV010000246.1:0-9445 GCF_035254145.1 Caulobacter sp.
GAACGACGGCAAGAAGCAGAAGGGCATCCCGCACCAGGTGCTGAACGCCCGCTTCCACGAGCAGGAAGCGCTGATCGTGGCCGACGCGGGCGTGCCCGGCGCGGTGACCATCGCCACCAACATGGCCGGCCGCGGCACCGATATCCAGCTGGGCGGCAGCATCGACATGCGCATCGCCAACTGGCGCCAGCAGCAGCGCGGCATGGGCCTCGAGGTCACCCACGAGGACGAGGTCGAGGAGCGCGCCCGTCTCGAGGCCGAGATCGCCGACAGGAAGGCCCAGGCCCTGGCCGCCGGCGGCCTGTTCGTGCTGGGCACCGAGCGCCACGAAAGCCGTCGGATCGACAACCAGCTGCGCGGCCGCACCGGCCGTCAGGGCGACCCGGGCCGGTCCAAGTTCTTCCTGTCGTGCGAAGACGACCTGCTGCGCATCTTCGCCGGCGAGCGTCTGGACGCGATCATGCGCACCTTCGGCGTTCAGGAAGGCGAGGCGATCACCCACAAGTGGCTGAACAACGCCATCGCCACGGCGCAAAAGCGCGTCGAGCAGCGCAACTACGAGATCCGCAAGAACCTCCTGAAGTACGACGACGTCGTCAACGACCAGCGCAAGGCCGTGTTCGAGCAGCGCCAGGAGTTCATGGAGAGCGACGACCTCTCGGACATCATCGCCGAGATGCGTCACGACACGATCGACGATCTGGTCGCCCGCCACCTGCCGCCCAAGGCCTATGCCGAGCAGTGGGACATCGAGGGCCTGAAGGAACGCGTCCAGTCGATCCTGGGCCTGGACTTGCCGATAGAGGCGTGGGCGGCCGAGGAAGGCATCGCCGACGAGGAGATCAAGGACCGCATCACCAAGGCGGCCGACGACTACGCCGCCCAGCGCGAGGTGATCATCACGCCCGAGCAGATGCGCCAGGTCGAGAAGAACTTCCTGCTGCAGATGATCGATCTGCAGTGGCGCGAGCACCTGATGCACCTGGACCACCTGCGCAACGTCATCGGCCTGCGCGGCTACGGCCAGCGCGATCCGCTGAACGAGTACAAGACCGAGGCCTTCTCGCTGTTCGAGAAGCTGCTGGGCGACCTGCGCACCAACACCACCCGCTGGCTGATGACGGTCGAGATCGCCTATGCCGAGCCGGAACCGCTGGAGGCCCTGTCGGGCCTGCAAGAGGTCCACCTGGACCCGCTGACCGGCGAGAACGCCGCCGTCGCCGGCGTCATCCCCGACGGCCTGTCGCCGGAGCAACGCGAAGCCCTGCCCGTCTCGGCCCTGCCGGAAGACTGGGAGCGCACCAGCCGCAACGCCCCCTGCCCCTGCGGCTCGGGCAAGAAGTTCAAGCAGTGCCACGGGTCGCTGGTCTGAGGCTTGGCTGAGCTTTGAAATCAGACGCCCGCCCCGGGAGACCAGGGCGGGCGTTCTGGTTTCAAATCCTCCCCCAGCGGGGGGACTTTGGCTTTCTACGGCCGCAGCACCACGCCCACATCCGCCGGCGCGCCGCCTTCGACCTGCGCCAGATACGCCCGGCGGATCGCGTCCGGCCCGCGCCCTTCCTCGACCTTCAGCCAGCGCGGCGCGTCCGTGACGAACGGCGTCCAGGCCGCGCCGTAGCGGCGGTCGAACTCGCCGCCCGCCCAGTCCTTGAGGCGCTTGGCGATGCGATCCGGCGCGAAGAAGAACGCCGGCGTCGGGCCCGGCAGGCCGGCCTGCTCGCGCGGGACCTCCCAGTGGGTGCCCCCGACCAGGATCGAGGCCTTCAGGTCTTCACCGAACCGACGATGCACCGCGCCCAGCACCCGGCTGTCGCCCGCGAAGTCCACGAACACCGCCGGCCCGGCGATCGGCGCGGTGGCGATGTCGTCGTAGAGCACGACCTGGTCATAGAACCCCAGGCCCTCGACGAAGGCCTGGCTCCGCGGGGAAGTCAGGCCGATGACCTTGACCGCTCCCCGCGCCTTGAGCAGCGCCGCCAGGGCGATGGCCGTCTTGGACGAGGCGCTGGACAGGATCACGCTGGCCGCGCCGTGGAAGCCCGCCTCGTCCAACTGGTCGTCGATCAGGAACGAGGTGATGAACAGGGGCTGCAACAGCGCCCGATAGGCCTCCGAAGCCTCCTCGGGCCCGACCGCCAGGTACTGGTTGTAGACGGCCGCCAGATGCTGGCGATGCGGCGACACGTCGGTGAAGCCCGACTTGCCGGCCTTGGCCAGAACGGTCAAATGGGTCGACATCGGCCAATAGCCGTAGAACCGCTGGCCCACGGCGATGTCGGGATGGGCCGAGACCTCGACCCGCGCATGACCCCAGACCGGCACGCGGCCAAAGCCCCCGGGAGCAGGGAAGAAGTCCCAGTAGCGCATCATCTCGCCGAACACGGCGTAGGTGATGTTGTTGGCGGTCAGGGCGAAGCTCTCTATGGCTAGCCGCACCTCGCCGTCGGCCAGCGGCTCGGGCGCGGCGTCGCGGATCTCGGCGCGGCGCAGGTCATCCTTGGCGACCAGCAGATCCCAGGCCATGGCGTTTTCTCCCTCTGTTAGGCGGAAGCTAGGCGGAGGGGGGAGAGCAAGTCAAACGGGCGTTTATTTCCTTTTCTGTCATCCCGGCCAAGCGCGTAGCGCGCCGAGCCGGGACCGCCGGAAGCGCTGAGCTCGTGGCGGTCCCGGATCTTCGCTTCGCTCCGTCCGGGATGACAGGAAAAGAGACGGGCCACCCCCACATTGTCACCAGGACAATGTTTCCATTGCCCCCACGCAACCAACGGCGCAATCGAAGGACACCCACCCGATGGAGCGCCCATGTCCCACGCGTCCCTGCCCTTGCGCCACTTCCTGCTGGCCCTGGCCGTGGTGGCGGTCTGGGGCACGAACTTCGTGGTCATCCGGGTAGGCCTGGACCATCTGCCGCCGCTGCTGTTCGCGACCCTGCGCTTTACCCTGGTGCTGTTGCCGATGGCGTTCTTCGTGAAGCGTCCGCCGGTGTCGTGGGCCAATCTCGCGGCTTATGGCGTGCTGATCGGGGCGGGGCAGTTCGGCCTGCTGTTCGTGGCGATGAAGGGTCACATCTCGCCGGGGCTGGCCTCTCTGGTCGTGCAGACCCAGGTGTTCTTCACCATCGGCATGGCCATGCGGATCAATCGCGAGCCGATCAAGCCGTTCCAGATCGCCGCCCTGCTGCTGGCCGCCTCGGGCATCGTGCTGATCGCCGCCCACGGCGGCGGCTCGGCCACGCCCCTGGGCGTTGTCCTGGTGCTGCTGGCGGCGGCCAGTTGGTCGGGCGGCAACATGGTCGCGCGCCAGGCGGGCGCGGTGAACATGCTGGCCTATGTCGTCTGGGCCAGCCTGTTCTCGATCCCGCCGCTGTTTGCGATGTCGCTGTGGCTGGAAGGCTGGCCGGCCATCGTCAAGGGCGTGAGCCAGGCCGACGCCCTGACCTGGGCCGCCGTCGCCTGGCAGGCGATCGGCAACACCATGTTCGGCTACGCCGCCTGGGGCTGGCTTCTGGCGAGGCACCCAGCCGCCACGGTCACCCCGATGGCCCTGCTCGTGCCCGTCTTCGGCATGGGCGCCTCGGCCCTGCTGCTGCACGAGGCCCTGCCCGCCTGGAAGCTGATCGCCGCGGCCCTGGTGCTGGCGGGCCTGGCGGTCAACATGCTGTGGCCGAAGGTGCGGATGAGGTTCGCGGCGGCGCTCTAACATCCCAACTTCCGTGGGACGCAGCGCAGCGAAGATCCGGGACCGCCGATCGCGCGGCGCTCCCGGCGGTCCCGGCGGTCCCGGCTCGGCGCGCTTCGCGCTTGGCCGGGATGACAGGAGGATGTTGACCTCCGTCGGGGAAATGAGCGGACCCTTCCTCAAAACAGGGAGGCCGCCATGCCAACGCCGTTCGAGGTCAGCTGGAGCCGCGAGCAGATCGACAAGGTCCTGGCCCAGGTCCGCGCCTACGAATTCCCGCCCGCCCCCGAAGGCGGCGGATGGAGCTATGGCTGCGACGCGGATTTCCTGAAAGACCTCTGCGCCTACTGGACCGACGGCTTCGACGTCGGCGCGGCCCAGGCCAACCTCAACCGCTTCCCGCAGTTCACCGCGACGATCGAGGATCTCGACATCCACTTCGTCCACGTGGTCGGCGAGGCCAAGGGCAAGCGGCCGCTGCTGATCACCCATGGCTGGCCGGGCAGCCATTTCGAATTCTGGGACGCCATCGAGCCCCTGGCCTTCCCTTCGCGCCACGGCGGCGACCCGGCCGACGCCTTCGACCTGGTGATCCCGTCGCTCCCGGGCTTCGGTTTCTCGGGCAAGCCGAAGCGGCCGCTGGGCCAGCGGGCGACGGCGCGATTGTTCGACACCCTGATGACCCGCGAGCTGGGTTATACGACCTACCTCGCCCAAGGCGGCGACTGGGGCGGCCTCGTCACCTCGTGGCTGGGCCTCGACCACGGCGACCACGCCAGGGCCATCCACCTGAACATGATCGGCCTGCGCCCCGCCGGCCCGCCGCAAACGCCCGAGGAAATAAGCTGGATCACCGGCTTCGGCGCCCAGATGGACGCCTACGGCGCCTATTTTCGCTTGCAAGCGAGTAAGCCGCAGTCCGTCGCCTGGCTGGGGGCCAACAATCCCGTCGGCCAGGCCGCCTGGATCCTGGAGCGCTTCCACGACTGGGCGGATCTGTCCACCAAGCCCTTCGAGCAAGTGTTCACGCGCGACCAGCTGCTGACCAACCTCATGCTCTATGTGATGACCGGCGGGTTCACGACCGGCGCCTGGTATTACCGCGCCATGCTGGAGGAAGGCGGGCCTGTCCTAGTCGAGGGCCAGCGCTGCGAGACACCGACCGCCTTCGCCAACTTCCCCGGCGAGAGCATCTACAAGCCCCCGCCCCGCTCGTGGGCCGACCGCGCCTACAATATCGTCCGCTGGAGCGAGATGCCGCGCGGCGGCCACTTCGCGGCGATGGAGGAGCCGGGGCTGTTCGTCGACGAGGTGCGGGCCTGGGCCCGCGCGGTCTGAGTTTTTCTGGGGCGCCGGCGAGAATATTCGCTCTCATCGCCCGCCGCCGGGCGGCTAAGGTCGCCGGCGTCGCCGTCAAAGAGAGCCGCAGGAGCGCCCATGTCCGACCGCAAGCTTCACCCCGAGACCCTGGCCCTGCACGCCGGCTGGCGCGCCGATCCCGCGACCGGGGCGGTGGCGCCGCCGATCTATCAGACGACCTCGTACCAATTCGAGAGCGCCGAGCACGCGGCCGACCTGTTCGCCCTGCGCAAGCTGGGCAACATCTATACGCGCCTGGGCAATCCGACGACCGACATTCTGGAGCAGCGCCTGGCGGCCCTGGAAGGCGGCGCCGCCGCCCTGGCCGTCGCCTCGGGCCAGGCGGCCTCGGCCTTCGCGATCCAGAACCTGGCCCGGGCCGGCGACAACATCGTCAGCTCGACCGACCTCTATGGCGGCACGTGGAACCTGTTCGCCAACACCCTGCGCGACCAGGGTATCGAGGTGCGCTTCGTCGATCCCGAGGATCCGCAGGCCTTCGCCCGCGCCACCGACGAGCGCACTCGCGCCTACTACGCCGAGACCCTGCCCAACCCGAAGCTCAGCGTCTTCCCGATCGCCGAGGTCGCCGAGATCGGCCGCAAGGCGGGCGTCCCGCTGATCGTCGACAACACCGCCGCTCCGCTGCTGGCCCGGCCGCTGGAGCACGGCGCGGCGATCGTCGTCTATTCGACCACCAAATACATCGGCGGCCACGGCACCTCGATCGGCGGCGTCATCATCGACGGCGGCAATTTCGACTGGAGCGCCCATCCCGAGCGCAGCCCGACCCTGAACACCCCCGACGCCAGCTATCACGGCGCGGTGTGGGCCGAGGCGGCCAAGCCGCTGGGCCCGATCGCCTATATCCTGCGGGCCCGCACGGTGCTGCTGCGCGACCTGGGCGCGGCCCTGTCGCCGTTCAACGCCTTCCAGATCCTGCAGGGCGTCGAGACCCTGCCGCTGCGCATCACCCGCCATTCTCAAAACGCCGCGGCCGTGGCCAAGGCGCTGTCGGCGGCGCCGGGCGTCACCCGCGTGATCCATCCCAGTGTCCAGACCGGCCTCCAGCGCCAGCGCGCCGACCGCTACCTGTCGGGCGGCTACGGCGGGCTCGTCGGCTTCGAGCTGGCCGGCGGGCGCGAGGCGGGCCGCAAGTTCATCGACGCGCTGAAGCTGTTCTACCACGTGGCCAATATCGGCGACGCCCGCAGCCTGGCCATCCATCCGGCCTCGACCACCCACTCGCAGCTGAGCGCCGAGGAGCAGCTGGCGACGGGGGTGTCGGACGGCTATGTGCGCCTGTCGATCGGCCTGGAGCACATCGACGACATCCTGGCCGACCTGACCCAGGCCCTGGCGGCGGCGCGGTAGGTGATCTCCTAAGCTAACCTTATCTCGTCATCCCGGATAGCCTCGCAGAGGCTATCCGGGATGACGAGAGTTTGAGGCTTCGGACTACCGATGCTCACCGCTCGCATCTTGAGCCGACCCGCGCCCGCCCCTATCCATGGGGAATGAAAAGCCCCCGTTTCGACTTCGCCTCCGACAACGTCGCTGGCGCCATGCCGGAAGTCATGGACGCCCTGGTCGCCGCCAACGCCGGAACGGCCTCGGGCTACGGGACCGACCATGTCAGCCGCGCGGCCGCCGACCGTATCCGCGGCCTGCTGGACGCCGACGCCCAGGTGCGGTTCACCGCCTCGGGCACGGCCGCAAACGCCTTCGCCCTGACCCTGCTGGCCCAACCGCATGAGGCGGTGCTGGCCCACGAGCACGCCCACATCTGCACCGACGAGACGGGCGCCCCCGGCTTCTTCGGCCAGGGCGTGGGCCTGGTCGGCTTGCCCGGCGCCTCGGGCAAGATCGAGGTCGCGGCGCTGGAGGCCGCCCTGGCCGAGCCGGACGTCTCCTATCGCCAGCCGGCCGCCGCCCTGTCCCTGACCACCGCCACCGAATACGGCACGGTCTATTTGGAAGACCACCTGCGGACCCTGGTCGCGCCGGTGAAGGCCAAGGGCCATGGCGTCCACCTGGATGGCGCGCGCCTGGCCAACGCCGTGGCCGCCGGCTTCGACCTCAAGAGCGTGGCGAAGATGGGCGTCGACATCCTGGTGATGGGCGGGACCAAGGCCGGCTCGACCCCGACCGAGGCCGTGGTGTTCCTGAACCCCGATCACGCCCGCCGCCTGGACGCGCGGCTCAAGCACGCGGGACAGCTGGTCTCCAAGGGCCGCTTCCTGGCCGCGCCGTGGCTGGGCCTCTTGGGCGCGGACGGCGAGGCGGGACCGTGGGCGACGCGCGCGGCCCACGCCAACGCCATGGCCCAGAAGCTGGCCGGCCTGATGCCGTTCCCGATCAAGCACCCGGTCGAGGCCAACGGCCTGTTCGTCGAGATGGACGAGCCCACCCTGCAGCGCCTGCGCGGCGAGGGCTGGTTCGTCTACCGCTTCCTGGACGGGACCGTGCGCTTCATGTGCTCGTGGGCCACGACGCCGGAGATGGTGGAAGAGCTGGGGGCGGCGCTGGGGCGCATCCGATAACCCTCTCCCATGGGGAGAGGGCGGGGCCCGCCGCGAAGCGGTGGGAGGGTGAGGGGTTAAGCCCTCGACCGCTGTAGCCCCTCATCCTCCCACGCCTGCGGCGTGGGTCCCGCCTTCTCCCCATGGGAGAAGGTTTCCAGATTACGCTCCCCCACCCCCAGCATCCGCGCGATGTCCGCCGCCGGCGCCGGGCGGCTGATGAAGTAGCCCTGGATTTCGGCGCAGCCCTGGCCGCGCAGGGCGTCCAGCTGGGCCTGGGTCTCGACGCCTTCGGCCGTGGTGGTGACGCCCATGGACGAGCCGAGGTCCAGCACCGCCTTGATGATGGCCATGGCGTCGCTGTCGTGCAGGATGTCGCGCACGAAGGTCTGGTCAATCTTGATCTTGTCGAACGGGAAGCTGCGCAGATAGCTCAGCGAACTGTAGCCCGTGCCGAAGTCGTCCATGGAGATGCGCACGCCCAGCGCCTTCAGGTCGTGCAGCATGGTCATGTTGGCGGCGCTGTCCTGCAGCAGGACCGACTCGGTGATCTCCAGCTCCAGGCGCTGGGCGGGCAGGCCCGACGACGCCAGGGCCGAGACGACGGTCGTCACCAGGCCCCGGTCGCGGAACTGGGCCGGCGACAGGTTGACCGCCAGGCGCACGTGCTCCGGCCAGCGGGCGGCCTCGGCGCACGCCGTGCGCAGCACCCACTCGCCCAGCGGCACGATCAGGCCGATCTCCTCGGCCAGCGGGATGAAGTCGGCCGGCGAGACCATGCCGCGTTCGGGATGACGCCAGCGCAGCAGGGCCTCGCAGCCGGTCACCCGCTCGTCATCCAGATGATAGAGCGGCTGATAGAACAGCTCGAACTCGCCGTCCTGCAGGGCGCGGCGAAGGTCGAGCTCCAGCGCCCGGCGGGCCTGCAACTGCTCGTCCATCGCCCGTTCGAAGAAGTGGAAGGCCCCGCGACCATCGGCCTTGGCGCGGTAGAGGGCCATGTCGGCCTTCTTCAGGAGCTCGTCAGCGTCCTCGCCGTCCGAGGGCGCGGCGGAGACCCCGACGCTGGCGCCGATCACCACCTGGTGGCCATGCAGCTCGAATGGCGCGGCCATGGCCTCGACCACCCGGCCGGCCAGGCGCGTGGCGCCGTCCATACCCGAGAGCCCGGTCTGGACCACGGCGAATTCGTCGCCGCCCAGACGCGCCACGGTGTCGCCCTCGCGGACGCAATGGCGAAGACGCTCGGCGGCCTCGCGCAGCAGGGCGTCGCCCAGCGGGTGGCCCAGGGTGTCGTTGACGGTCTTGAAGCGATCCAGGTCGATGAAGTGCACCGCCAGTTGGTCGCCCTTGCGCGCCCGCCGGGCCAGGGCCTCGGCCAGCGACTTCTGGAACAGCACCCGGTTGGGCAGGTCGGTCAGCGGGTCGTAGTGGGCCAGGCGGGCGATCTGGGCCACCCCCTGACGGTTGGTCTCGTTGCTGGCCTGCAGCAGGCCCAGCACCGTACCGACCCCGAGATAACGGTCGTTCTCGGTGACGATGAAGCCGCGCAGCAGGTCCGAGGCGCGATAGGACAGGCTGTCAGTGGTGAACTCGGCCAGCTCGGTGTCGGCGTCGACGATCAACGGCTCGCGATCCATCAGGGTCGAGATCGGTCGGTGAGCGTAGAGGGCGCGGCCATATTCGGCGGCCATGCGCAGGAAGAAGGCGTTGCGTTCGACGATGCCGATCGGCCGGTCCTCGCCGTCGACGACCGGGACGATCAGGGTGTCGGGCTCCTCGCGGAAGCGCTCGTAGAGCGTCCTGCCCAGATCGTCCTGACGCGCTGGCGTCAGAGAAGAAACCGTGTCCCGCAAGGTGAACATGAATACGCCTCCACTTGGAGT
>NZ_DATFAV010000247.1:0-11915 GCF_035254145.1 Caulobacter sp.
CGCGCAGGAACTCGCCGCCGTGGCGACGACCGCGATTGGAGGGCTCGGCGCGATAGCCGCCCTGGTCGCGATAGCTGTTGTCGTAGGCGGGGTCGCGCCGCCGCGAGGCGTCGTATCCGTAACCCCGGTCTCGGTCGAAGTCGCCGTCGGCCTCGACGTCGAAGCGGCCTTCGCGGTCATTCCATCTCTGAGGCATGGGTCTTCTCCGTGGCGTTCTTGAAAGCTGCGGGCGCGTCGAGGCGTCCCGGCTTTCAGAACGGGCGGGCCGGAGTCGGTGTTCCTAGTGCCGAGCTTGGATCGTTAATCTGTGGGTAACTTGTGAGGACTCGCCATATGACTTTGGACGGTCCGCCGACGTCCGGTTCTGGCGAAGCGGCCAGCCAGATAAGGTGATCGGTTCAAGTTCGCGAGTATCGCCCTCTCTCAATGCGTTTCGACGACCGCTTCCTCGAAGAACTGAAGTCCCGCCTTCGCCCGTCCGACGTCGTCGGCAAGACGGTGAAGCTGCGGCGGCAGGGGCGCGAGTATGCGGGGCTGTCGCCGTTCACCAAGGAGAAGAGCCCGTCGTTCTTCGTGAACGACGAAAAGGGCTTCTATCACTGCTTCTCCAGCGGCAAGCACGGCGACATCATCAGCTTCCTGCAGGAGACCGAGCGGCTGACCTTCGCCGAGGCCGTCGAGCGGCTGGCGGCCGAGGCCGGCATGAGCCTGCCCGAGGTCGACCCCCGCGCCGCGCGCGAGGAGCAGAAGCGCTCGTCGCTCGGCGACTGGATGGAGCTGGCGGCGGCTTGGTTCGAGGCCGAGCTGCGCCGACCTGGAGGCCAGGCGGCGCGCGCCTATCTGGAAAAGCGAGCCCTGCCCGAAAAGGAATGGAGCCGGTTTCGCATCGGCTTCGCGCCCAACAACCGCACGGGGCTGAAGGACTACCTGATCGCCAAGGGCGCCAAGCCGGCCGACCTGGTCGACGCCGGGGTGCTGATCTCGCCCGAGGACGGCGGAGCGCCCTATGACCGCTTCCGCGACCGGATCATCTTCCCGATCACCGACAGCCGGGGAAAGGTCGTCTCGTTCGGCGGCCGGGCTATGGATCCCAACGCCCGGGCCAAGTATCTGAACGGCCCCGAGACCAGCCTCTTCCACAAGGGTCGGGTGCTGTACGGCCTGTTCGAGGCCCGCAAGATCCTGCACGCGGGCCAGAGCGCCGGCGAGAAGCCGCCGATGGTGGTGGTCGAGGGCTATATGGACGTCATCGCTTGCCAGCGGGCCGGCGTGCCGGCCGTGGCCGCCATGGGCACGGCCCTGACCGAGGAGCAGATGGAAGGGCTGTGGCGCCTGCACCCGACGCCCACCCTGTGCTTCGATGGCGACAAGGCCGGCCAGCGCGCCGCCCACCGGGCCATCGACCGCGCCCTGCCGCTGCTCAAGCCCGGCCGCTCGTTCCTGTTCTCCATGCCCGTCGGCGGCAAGGACCCCGATGACGTGCTGCGCGAGCAGGGGCCGGCGGCGCTGAAGGCCCAGCTCTCCGACACCAAGCCCTTCGTCGAGGCGCTGTTCGAGCGCGAGCGCGATATCGAACCCTTCGACACGCCCGAGCAGCGCACCAATCTGAAGGTCCGCCTACGCACCTTGGCGGCGACCATCGCCGACAAGGACCTGGCCCACGCCTACAAGGAAGAGCTGCTCGACCGGCTCGACGAGATGCGGGCCGCGCGGCGGGTCAAGAGCGACGCCAGCGACGCGGGCCGGGCGCTCTCGCGGCAGAGGTGGGACAACACCTTCCGGCGCGGCGGCAAGACCCCGCTGGCCGGGGCCACCGCCGAAGGGCGCCAGGCCGCCCAGGCTTTGCAGCATGCGCCGCGTCCGTTCTCGGCGGCCCTGCTGATCGCGGCGATCCGCGATCCCAAGGTCGTGGATGACCGGATCGAGGTGCTGATGAACCAGGGATTCGGCGACGCGCGGCTGGACGCCATCGCCCAGGAGCTGGTCAATCTGCGCATGGACGCCGACCACATCGAGACGGGCATGGTGCGCGGGCGGCTGGCCTCGGCGGGCTACGACGACACCGCCCTGGCCGCGCTGGAGCGCTCGGCCGCCCACGTCAAGGCGCTGGACGCGGCCCAGAGCGCCGCCCAGAGCCCCGAGGACGCGGTCCGCGCCCTGTGGTCGCAGGCCTTCGACCTGCTGCTGCGCCTCACCGCCCTGGAGCGCGCGGTCGACGACGCCAAGATCGATCTGGTGGACGACAGCGACTTCCAGACCCTGCTGCGGCTCAAGACCGAACGCGACGCCGTCAAGCGCCTGATCGACAGCGGCGGCTGGACCGACCCAGAGCTGGTGTCGCAGGTGGTGCATTAGGTGGATTGCGGTTTCGCGCTATCGCAAACGTCCGAAGGCCCCATCCCTGGCTGCAAATCTTTGCGGTTTCGCGTCCATCGCATCTTGACTCCGGCGTCACCCAAAGCCATTTGCCGACTCAAGGATTTGCCAAGCAGCTGATTGACATCGCTCGGGCCGCCGTAGCGCGCGCCCTTTACCGAAACAGGATGTCACCCTCGCCGCCGCCCCAGGTCCCCAGCGGTCGCTGACCCGACAGGGAAGGCGCCAGACCGCGCCCACGCCGACAGCCTCCGCCGGGTCTCCCGCGGAGCGCTTGCACATGGCGTACGACCCGTCGGGTCGAATTGGGCGCGATTGGCGGCTTCCGGCGGGAACAGGGGCGTTGGGAATGCGCTGATTCAAAGGCGCGAGGCGGGCAGGCAAGTCTATTTCGAAACGGATTTTTTCGGCGACCCGTCCTCGCACGACGGCGGCGCCGATTTCGGAGAGCTTGATGAGCAACAATTCCTCGGCCGAGACGGAAGCGCCCGAAACCACCGGTGGTGACGGCCCGCTGCTCGACCTCACCGACGCCGGCGTCAAGAAGTTCATCAAGCAGGCGAAAGCCCGCGGCTACGTCACCATGGACGAGCTGAACAAGGTGCTGCCCTCGGAAGAGGTCAGCCCCGACGCCATCGAAGACACGCTGGCCATGCTCAGCGAAATGGGCGTCAACGTGGTCGAGGCCGAGGAAGACGCCGAAGGCGGCGAGGGCGGCGAAGTCGCCACTCGTGACGAGAACACCACGGTCATCACCAGCGACAAGCCGGCCGCCTACGACCGCACCGACGACCCCGTGCGCATGTACCTGCGCGAGATGGGCAGCGTCGAATTGCTGTCGCGCGAGGGCGAAATCGCCATCGCCAAGCGCATCGAGGCCGGCCGCGACACCATGATCCGCGGCCTCTGCGAGAGCGCCCTGACCTTCGAGGCCATCATGGTGTGGCGCGAGGAGCTGGGCTCTGGCCGCATCCTGCTGCGCGAAGTCATCGACCTGGAAGGCACCTACGCCGCGATCAACGGCGTGGCCGCCCAGCCGGCCGCCGACGAGGAGCCGGCCGAGCCGGTCGACGAGGAAGCCGGCGAGGCCAAGCCCGAGGGCGAAGGCGGCGACGACGACGACGACTTCGACGACGGCGCGGGTCCGACCGTCAGCGCCATGGAAGGCGAGCTGCGCGAAGGCGTCATGGCCATCCTGGACGCCATCGCCAGCGAGTTCGAAAGCTTCCGCAAGCTGCAGGACAAGCTGGTCGGCAGCCGCCTGAAGGGCGAGGACCTGACCGACGCCGACCGCAAGGCCTATGAGAGCCTGTCGGCGACGATCATCCAGCACCTGAAGACGCTGAAGCTGAACAACAACCGCATCGAGGCGCTGGTCGAGCAGCTCTATGCGATCAACAAGCGCCTGATCGGGCTGGAAGGCCGTCTGCTGCGCCTGGCCGACAGCTACGGCATCAGCCGCGCCGAGTTCCTGAAGGCCTATTTCGGCTCGGAGCTGAATCCGACCTGGACCGACCAGGTCAAGGCCATGGGCGTGCGCTGGACCAAGTTCGTCGAGAACGACAGCCAGTCTGTCACCGACATCCGGGGCGAGATCGCCGCCCTGGCCACCGAGACCGGCGTGCCGATCGACGACTATCGCCGCATCGTCCAGACCGTGCAGAAGGGCGAGCGCGAGGCCCGTCAGGCCAAGAAGGAAATGGTCGAGGCCAACCTGCGCCTCGTGATCTCGATCGCCAAGAAGTACACCAATCGCGGCCTGCAGTTCCTGGACCTGATCCAGGAGGGCAATATCGGCCTGATGAAGGCGGTCGATAAGTTCGAATACCGCCGCGGCTACAAGTTCTCGACCTACGCCACCTGGTGGATCCGTCAGGCGATCACCCGCTCGATCGCCGACCAGGCCCGCACCATCCGCATCCCGGTGCACATGATCGAGACGATCAACAAGATCGTCCGCACGTCGCGCCAGATGCTGCACGAGATCGGCCGCGAGCCGACCCCGGAAGAGCTGGCCGAAAAGCTGGCCATGCCGCTGGAAAAGGTCCGCAAGGTCCTGAAGATCGCCAAGGAGCCGATCAGCCTCGAAACGCCGATCGGCGACGAGGAAGACAGCCACCTGGGCGACTTCATCGAGGACAAGAACGCCGTCCTGCCGATCGACGCGGCCATTCAGTCCAACCTGCGGGAAACCACCACCCGCGTGCTGGCCTCGCTGACCCCGCGCGAGGAGCGCGTGCTGCGCATGCGCTTCGGCATCGGCATGAACACCGACCACACGCTGGAAGAAGTCGGCCAGCAGTTCTCGGTGACCCGCGAACGCATCCGCCAGATCGAGGCCAAGGCCCTGCGCAAGCTCAAGCACCCGAGCCGCTCGCGCAAGCTGCGCAGCTTCCTGGACTCGTAAGAGACGCGCGGACTGGCTCCGAGCCTCTGAACACAGAGACGCCCCGGTCGCAGGACCGGGGCGTTTTTTGTTCGGGCGGCGTTCGTTCGGCCGCCCTCAAGCTCTAAAATCCCGCCTTCCTCGCCCTTGTGGCGAGGACCCAGGGCTAGGCCAAGGTCATGGGATCGCCAGTCGTCCTCGTCGATGCTGGCGAGCGTCTGGCGATCCAGCGCCACCCGAACGCTGGGCCCTGGGCGCAAGGCCCAGGGGGGCGGAGAATTTGGCGATCTAGCAAGCGCGCGCCCCTTCAGCTCATTCCCCGCGCCCGCTCGGCCAACCGGTCGGCCTGGCGCTCCAGATCGTCGGCCTGGCCGGGCAGGCGGCGGGAGAGGTCGATCAGTTCGGCGTCGGTGACCGTCTGGCCGCGGGCGCGGTTGTCGGCGATCTGCTTGGCGCGATAGGCCGGATCGCGCAGGCGGACGGCCTCCTCGCGCATCTGGCGCGCGCTGGCCCGCATCTGGTCGGCGCCCTTGGCGATGTCGACGCGGGCCTGCTTCATCGCCAGCACGCGGGCGCGTTCGCCGGCCTGGCGGGCCTGTTCGCCGATCCGGCGAGCCTCCTCTCCCGAGAGCCTGGCCTGTTCGCCGATCCGGCGAGCCTCCTCGCCCGAGAGCCTGGCTTGTTCGCCGATCCGGCGGGCCTCCTCGCCCGAAAGTCTGGCCTGTTCGGCGGCCAGGCGGGCGGCGGCCTCGATCTCGCCGCGATGGGCCTCGACCTCGCGACGGGCCTGTTCGGCGATCTGGCGGACCTGCTCGGCGTTCATGCGGGCGGTCTCGGCCTGGGCGCGAGCCTCGGCGATGTCCTTGATGTCCTGGTCGCTCAGGAAGCGGCGCGAGCCGAAGGCGAAGTCCCAGGCGTCGGACGGCGGCGCGGGCGGCGCGGGCGGGGCCGGCGGGGCGGCGGGAGCCGCCGGCGCGGCGGGTGCGGCCTCCGAGATCGGCGCCGGGGGCGAGGGCGGCGCCGGCGGCAGGGGCGTGCTGGCGATCGCGGCGGGCGGCGTGGGTGGGACCGGCGGAACGGGCGCGACCTGCCGGGCCAGGGCGAAGGCCGCCAGCGGCGTGGCCACGAGCGCCAGGGCGGCGACGGTCAGGCCCATGGTCAGCGGACGGCGGCGTTGGGGCGTGTCGGTCATGATGCAGGCGATCCTCGTCTTGAGCGTCTTGGCGTCGGCGGCCATGGGGAGCGCGCTTCGGGTTAGGGCGGTTCGGGGCAGGGCGAAGGCGGTGGCGGGCGCGGCGGCCAGGCGCACCAGGGTGCGGGCGTAGAGCGTGCGGTCGATGGTGGTCAGGGCCGCGGCGTCGGCGGCTTCCTCGGTCCGTTCGGCGAGGCTGGCGTGCAGGCGCCAGACCAGCGGGTTGAACCAGAAGATCGCCAGGACCGCGCGCGAGACGACCAGGAAGATCCAGTCGTGGCGGCGCAGGTGGGCCAGCTCGTGGGCCATGATCGCCGGGGCGGTGTGCGGCTCGGCCAGGGTGGCCGGATCCAGCACGATGGTCCCCGGCGCGACGCCCCAGCTCAGCGGACCGGCGACGCGGTGGCTGGCGACCAGGCCGGGTCGGTCGATGGCCGGCAGATGCCGGATCGGCGCCAGCCAGGCCTCGTCGGTCACCGGCTGGCCCTTGCGGGTCCAGCGATGCAGGGTGCGGACGCCCAAGGCCAGCCGGCCGCCGATCAGTCCCGCTCCCAGCAGCCAGAGCCCGCCCAGCATAGCCCCTGGGGAAGGCCCAATCGGGGGCGCGGCCGAGGCGGCGGGCGCGGGGCCTGTCGCGGGCAGGACCGAGACCGGTTCGACCGGCAGCGGCGGCAGCAGCGCCAGCTCGATCGGCGGCAGGGCGTTCATGATCACTGGCAGGGCCAGCAGCAGGCAGACCGTGGCGCGCAGGATGTCGACGCGCTCGACCGCGCGCCAAGCCAGGAAGCGCGAGGCGGCCAGGCCCGCGCCGGCCACCAGGCTGGACTTGACCAGCAGGGAGATCAGCAGGGTCCAGGTCACGACTTGTCCTCCCCCGTCGCGTCTTGCGACGCCCCGTCTTGCACCGACTTGTCGATCATCGCCTCGAGGGCGGCGGCCTCTTGCGGCGTCAGCTTCTGGCCCATGCCCAGCAGGGCGCTGGCCGCGCTGGCGGCCGAACCGGCGAAGAAGGTGTCGATCAGCCGCCGCAGGGCGCCGACGGCGACGGCCTCGGTTCCCGGCAGGGGGCGATAGGTGAAGCTAGTCTCGCCCGCCGATCGCTCGACGAGACCCTTGGCCTCGAGGCGCGAGAGCATGGTGCGGACGGCGGAGTCGCTGAGCGGGTCCGACAAGGCCTCGCGAACCTCGGCGGTGGTGCCGGTCTCCAGCTTGCAGAGCGTCTCGAAGACCTCGCGTTCGCGTCGGGGCAGGGCGTCGATCAAGGTCGGTCTCCGCTGGCTTGGGCTCGCTACATGTGTAGCGCTACAGGCGTAGCGGGTGAAGTGAACTCGGCGTAATGGGCTGCGCTAGGGAGGATCCGGCGCCTTGAGCGCCGGTCGCTACAAGGCGGGCTAGGAAAGAAAGGGGGCGGCGATGAGGGCTTTGCCGCCCCCCTTCCGCGTCAGGCGTGCTCCAGGGTGCGCGCTTGAGGCTGGTGGTCTTCCAGAGCCATGTTCGGGTCGCTCATGGCGGTGACCGCGTTGGCGAAGCCCAGATATTCGGCGGCGAAGGTCGGCGGCAGGATCTCGACCAGCCAGGTGTTCTCCACCCAGACCTCGACGACGTGGAAATGGCCGCCCCGGTCGCAGACATAGGCCTCCCAACCCTTGGCGGCGGCGCGCGCCAGCACCTCGGCCTGGGTCATCGCCACGCTGAGCGCGAAATGGGTGGGCGAGCGATGGTCGGCCTGTTCCGAGCGGACGAAGACCGCGCCCGGATCGCCGTTCTGAACCATGACGCTGCCGGCCGGATAGATCTCGATGCCGGTGCCGTGGCCGTCGGCCTTGAAAACCATGAAGCTGCCGGGATTGGGCGGGAAGTCGACGACGACGCCGCCCATGATGTCGGCGAAGAATTCGGCCGCGCCCTTCGGGTCGGCGGCGCTGACGGACAGATGATGGATCACGATATTACCCCTGTTGATTGGGCGCAGCGGGGCTCGGGACGCGCGACGACTGTCGCGCGCCTTGGCCTTGGCTCGCCGATTTCTGTTTAAAAAACGGCGTTACGCGCCGAGGCCGCGGGGTTTACGGGCGCTGAGCTGAAGCCTCAACTTACAAGGCTTTCATGAATGGGAATTAACCTTGAGCGCAGGCGGCGCCCTAGTCGCGGATCGCCACCAGCGACTTGGTCATCACCAGGATCTTCTCGTCGACTTGCCGCGCGTCTGGGAAGAGGAACCTGAACTGGGCCTTGTCCAGCAGGCGGGCGTGCTGGACCGCGCGCATGGCCTCGCCCATGTCGGCGGCCTTGGGCCAGAAACCGCTGCCGCGCTTCATCAGCAGCCGGGCCCGCGTCTGCTCCGAGCGCCAGTGGAAGAAGGGCGAGGAGAAGTGCGGCTCGATCGGGAACCAGAAATAGGGTGTCTGGACGTAGTAGCGCGGCGCCAGGCGGCGGCACTCGCGGGCGAAGGCCTCCATCCGGGGCCAGTCGCCGACATGCTCGACCACCGAATTGGAATGGACGAGGTCGAAGCTCAGGTCAGCGTGTTCGGACAGGTCGCAGGCGTCGCCGACGACCGCGCTGAACAGCGGATCGTCCACCGCGAACGGTTGGGGATTGAACAGGCTGACATGGACCTTCCGCGATTCCAGGAAGTCCCGGTCGAACAGCAGCCGCCAATAGGCCGGCTCGCCGCCCAGGTCGGCGATGCGGCACTGGCCGCGCTCGGCGAAGGTCTTCTCGATCAGGGCGACCACGTGGACGGCCCGCGCGCGGCGGAAGCGGGTGGCCAGAGCGTTGGCGCCGCCGGTCTCCTGAAGCGCGTGGATCAGTTTCATGCCGCAGCTATGCCGTGGCGGACTTGAGATTTGGTGTATGGCGGGCTGGCGGGCCCGGAATGGGTAGGTTCGGACTAAAGCCCGACGGCGGCCTTGCGGCGCAGGCCCAGCTCGTCCAGCTGGGCGGCTTCGAAGGCGCCCTGCTTCTTGGCCGCCAGGACCTTGGCCTGCTCGGCGACGTGCTCGTATTTCTTGAGGTTCTCGAACGCCTCGGAGAGGGCGTCGCGGGCGCCCGCCTCCTCCTCCTGGCACTGCTCGATCTGGACCAGCATCTCGGCGCGGCGGCGCTTGTGGCCCTCGCGATAGCCGATCATGTACCAGCCGGCGCTGGCGTCGCCCTCGGCGTTCCGGGCCTCGGCCTCGGCTTCGGCGTCCAGCATGGCCACGCGCAGCTCGGCGGCGGTGCGTCGCTCGACGATCTCCGACAGCCGCTTTTGCAGGGTCTCGACCTCATGGGTCGAGATGCGGATCAACGAGGCGGCCCACTTGGTCATCAGTACTCACTCTGCAGGATCTGGCCCAGCATGCCGAAAGAGTCGTCGAGACTGGTTGCCTCTTCCTTATCCTGGCTAAGGAAAGCTTCGATCGCGGGGTTCAGGCGGATGGCGCGGTCGACCACCGGGTCGGCTCCGGCCCGGTAGGCGCCGATGCGGATCAGCTCTTCCATGTTCGAATAGGCGGCCATCACCTGGCGCGCGCCCTTGACGATCTCGCGCTCGTGAGGGAGCTGGCAGCCGGGCATGGTCCGGCTGATCGACTTCAGGACGTTGATGGCCGGGAAGCGGCCGCGCTCGGCGATCGCCCGCTCCATGACGATGTGGCCGTCCAGGATACCGCGGGTGGCGTCGGCGATCGGCTCGTTATGGTCGTCGCCGTCGACCAGCACGGTGAACAGGGCGGTGATCGGGGCGGCCGTGGTGCCGTCGGCGCGGATCGGGCCGGGGCCGGCCCGTTCCAGCAGCTTGGGCAGCTCGGTGAAGACGGTGGGCGTATAGCCCTTGGTGGTCGGCGGTTCGCCGGCGGCCAGGCCGATCTCGCGCTGGGCCATGGCGAAGCGGGTCACCGAGTCCATCAGGCACAGGACCTCCTGGTCCTGGTCACGCAGGTACTCGGAGACGGCCAGGGTCATGTAGGCGGCCTGGCGGCGGGTCAGGGCCGGCTCGTCCGAGGTGGCGACCACCACGACGGCGCGGCGCAGGCCTTCCTCGCCCAGGGTCTCCTCGACGAATTCGCGAACCTCGCGGCCCCGCTCGCCGATCAGGCCGACGACGACGGCGTCGCAGGTGGCCTCCTTGGCCAGCATCGACAGCAGCACCGACTTGCCGACGCCCGAGCCGGCGAAGATGCCCAGGCGCTGGCCCCGGCAGGTGGTGGTGAAGACGTTCATCGAGCGCACGCCCAGGTCCAGGCGCTCGCCCACCCGTCCGCGCGCGTGGGCGGGCGGGGGCGGGGTCTTCAGCGGATAAGGGACCTCGCCCTGGGGCAGCGGGCCCAGGCCGTCGATCGGCTCGCCGAACGCATTGATGATGCGGCCTAGCCAGGCCTTGGTCGGGCGCACCACGGCGCCTTCGGGGACGATGCGGATCTCCGCGCCGGGCGCGACGCCCTCAACGGGGCCAAAGGGCATGAGCAGGGCGCGGGTCTCGCGGAAGCCGACGACCTCGGCGGGCAGGGATTTCTGGCCCAGGCGCTCGATCTCGACCCGGGCGCCGACCGCCAGCCGGGTCAGGCCGCCACGGACCTCGATCAGCAGGCCGTTCACGGCCGCCACGCGCCCATAGACGGTCAGCGGGTCGATACGTTCGACGGCGGCGATGAGACTACGCAAGTTGTACCCCGAAAACCCCCGCGGCCGCATCGACCTTGGCCATTGCAACCGCGTCGCCACACTCGGCCAACGTGGTTAACCAGGTGTGAAATCCAGGCCGGTGCGACCAATCGCGCGCGGGCTCCCCAGATCGGGTGCGGGCGAGGGGCGAAAA
Organism: Caulobacter sp.; assembly: GCF_035254145.1. Taxonomy (GTDB): domain Bacteria; phylum Pseudomonadota; class Alphaproteobacteria; order Caulobacterales; family Caulobacteraceae; genus Caulobacter. Next base: position 10,756 of record NZ_DATFAV010000247.1, read on the forward strand.
ATATCACGAGGCGCCCGGCTCACGCGCTCCGCCGGCCAGGGGAAGAAGCGGGCGCGAGGCCCGATTTCTCGCGACAGAACGCCGCAAACCGCGAGGCGACGGGAAGGGGAGCTTAACGGTCGGCGTCGCCCAGACCCCTTAGTGGGCCCCGATTTTTACCGATCGCCGCCCTCGTATTAGGACCTTGGAAAGGCGGGCTGCGACGCCTGCGACCAATGTGCCAAAGACCCGGCAGGCCGCTTGCACCCGATTCGCAAATCAGATTAACCATTCGGCCAGTGGAGACATTCACCATTAACCAGTCTTAAATTAACTCTCCGGCAGGATAGCCGAAGGGTTTAACCGGCGGTCATTCCGCCAAGACGTCGAATTACGCCAGATTTGGCGTGGAGGGGCTCATGCGCGTACTGTTGATCGAGGATGACAGCGCGACGGCGCAGACCATCGAATTGATGTTGAAGTCTGAAGGCTTCAACGTCTATACGACCGATCTGGGCGAAGAGGGCGTGGATCTGGGCAAGATCTACGACTACGACCTGATCCTGCTGGATCTGAACCTTCCCGACATGAGCGGCATCGATGTTCTGCGCACCCTGCGGGTCGCGAAGATCAACACCCCGATCATGATCCTGTCGGGCACGGCCGAGATCGACACGAAGGTCAAGACCTTCGCCGGCGGCGCCGACGACTACATGACCAAGCCCTTCCACAAGGACGAGATGATCGCCCGCATCCACGCGGTGGTCCGTCGTTCGAAGGGTCACGCCCAGTCGGTCATCAAGACCGGCGACATCGTCGTCAACCTCGACGCCAAGACCGTCGAAGTGAACGGCAACCGCGTGCATCTGACCGGCAAGGAATATCAGATGCTCGAGCTGCTCTCCCTGCGTAAGGGCACGACCCTGACCAAGGAAATGTTCCTGAACCACCTGTACGGCGGCATGGACGAGCCCGAGCTGAAGATCATCGACGTCTTCATCTGCAAGCTGCGCAAGAAGCTGGCCGCTTCGGCGCACGGCAAGCACCACATCGAAACCGTCTGGGGCCGCGGCTACGTGCTGCGCGACCCGAACGAGGCGGTCAACGCCGCCTGAGTCGCCTAGACTCCTCGACGCGAACCCGAGAGCGCCCGCCCGAAAAAGGTGGGCGTTTTCTTTTTG
>NZ_DATFAV010000248.1:0-15467 GCF_035254145.1 Caulobacter sp.
GGCCCGCCGCGAAGCGGTGGGAGGGTTTCACCCTGGACCGCCGCAACCCCTCCCACGCCTATCGGCGTGGGTCCTCCTTCTCCCTCTGGGAGAAGGCGACTAAATCCGCTCCGGGATCCGGACCATCATCCGCTCGTAGCCCTTCACGAAGGTCGAATAGACCCGTTTGGGCTCTTCCAGCACCTCGATCCTTGGGAAGCGCTTGAGGATCTCCTCCCAGACGATGCGCAGTTGCATCTCGGCCAGGCGGTTGCCCACGCAGCGGTGGATGCCGAAGCCGAACGACAGGTGACGGCGGGCGTTGGGGCGGTCGATGATGAAGGCGTCGGCGTTCTCGATGACCGTGTCGTCGCGGTTGCCCGAAACGTACCACATGACGACCTTGTCGCCCTTCTTGATCGTCTGGCCGGAGAGCTCGAAATCCTCCAGCGCCGTGCGGCGCATGTGGGCCAGGGGGGTCTGCCAGCGGATGATCTCCGAAACCATGTTCGGGATCAGCTCGGGATCGGCGCGCAGCTTGGCCTCTTCCCGCGGGTTCTTGGAGAGGGCGTAGAGGCCGCCGGTCAGCGAGTTGCGCGTCGTATCGTTGCCGCCGACGATCAGCAGGATGACATTGCCCAGATACTCCATGGGCGGCATGTCGCGGGTGGCCTCGCCGTGGGCCAGCATCGAGATCAGGTCGCTGCCCGGCTCGGTCTGATTGACCCGCTCGTTCCAGAGATTGGTGAAATAGGCCAGGCATTCCAGCAGCTCGGCGCGACGCGCCTCCTCGCTCTCGACGATGCCGCTCTCGGGCGAGGCGGTGGCGACGTCCGACCAGCGGGTCAGCTTGCGGCGCTCCTCCCAGGGGAAGTCGAACAGGGTGGCCAGCATCTGGGTGGTCAGCTCGATCGAGACCTTGTCGACCCAGTCGAAGGGCTCGCCGATCGGCAGGGTGTCCAGGATCTGCTGGACGCGCTCGCGGATGATCCCCTCCAGCTTGGCCAGATTCTGCGGCGAGACGATCGGGCTGACGGTCTTGCGCTGGATGTCGTGCTTGGGCGGGTCCATGGCGATGAACATCGGCAGGACGAAGTCCTCGTCGAAGTTCCGGATCGTGATGCCGCCCAGATGCGCGTCGGACGAGAAGACCTGGTGGGTCGTGTCGACCGTCATGATGTCGTTGTAACGGGTGATCGACCAGTAGGGCCCGGTCTCCTCGTCGCCCTTGGAATAGTGGACGGGCGCTTCCTTCCGCAGCCGCTCGAAATAGGGCCACATGGCGTCGGCCTGGAACAAGGCCGGATCGGCTACGTGCATATCCTCCAGGGGCGTCGCATAGGCCTTCGCCTGCGCGGCTTCCTTCAGGTCCACCGAACCGTCGCTCATCTGATCCTCCCGCCGATCGTTGTTTTGCCAGTATGACGCCAGAAAATGACGCCTGTGTCACTTTCTTTGTGCGACCACGTGGCGGTCTTGCGTCGGAGGGCGTCGAGGTCCATTTGGAAGCCATGTTCATTCAGACCGAAACCACGCCCAATCCCGAGGTCCTGAAGTTCCTGCCCGGCCGCGAAGTGCTGGGGGACGGCGCTCGCGAGTTCCGCACGCCGGAGGAGGGAGGTGCCTCGCCCCTGGCCCAGGCGCTGTTCGACCTCGGCGACGTGACGCGGGTGTTCTTCGGTCCCGACTTCCTGACGGTGACCAAGGGCGAGAGCGCCCAGTGGCCGCACCTGAAGGCGCCGATCCTGGCGGCCATAATGGACCACTTCACCAGCGGCCGACCGCTGCTGCTGGACGCCGAGCCGGCTGGCGGGCACGACGAGGGCGACTACGACGAGGAGACCTCGCAGATCGTCGCCGAGATCAAGGAGCTGCTGGACACCCGCATCCGTCCGGCCGTAGCCCAAGATGGGGGCGACATCGTCTTCTCGCGTTTCGAGTCGCAGACGGGCGTCGTCTGGCTGCACATGCGCGGAGCCTGCTCGGGTTGCCCCTCGTCCTCGGCGACGCTGAAGGCGGGCGTGGAGAACATGCTCAAGCACTATGTGCCGGAAGTGACCCGGGTCGAGCAAACCCTGGGCTGATCGGGACCGGACGCCGACCGGCGCTTGCGCGGCGATGGGGAAGGTCTTATTGTAACCATTGTAGTTGCAAATAGGTTTCTCAAGGATCGCTCATGGCCAAGCTCGACACGCCGGCGCTCGCCCAACTGTTCACCGAAGCTCGCACTCGCAACGGCTGGAAGTCCGATCCCATCCCCGAGGCCGTGCTGCGCGAGCTGTACGACCTGGTGAAGTTCGGCCCGACCGCCGCCAACTCGACGCCGGCCCGCTTCCTGTTCCTCACCAGCCCCGAGGCCAAGGCCAAGCTGGCGGCGCTGTCGTCGGGTTCGAATGGGGTGAAGATCCTGCAGGCGCCGGTGACGGTGATCGTCGGCTATGACCTCGATTTTCCGCAGACGCTTCCCAAGCTCTTCCCGCACGCGCCGGGCGCCAAGGACTGGTTCCCCGATCCGGTGGCCAAGGAGTGGGGCGCGCTGCGCAACAGCTCGCTGCAGGGCGGCTATCTGATCCTGGCCGCCCGGGCCCTGGGCCTGGACGTCGGTCCGATGTCGGGCTTCGACAACGCCGGCGTGGACGCCGCCTTCTTCGCGGGCACGAACATCAAGAGCAACTTCATCGCCTCGATCGGCTACGGCACCGACGAGAACCTCTTCCCGCGCAATCCGCGCCTCGACTTCGACGAAGCGGCGAAGATCCTCTGATCGGGTGACGGCGGAGGGCGCTCGGGCTAAAATGCCTTCATGACCCTCCGCCACACCCTCCTCGCCCTGCCGCTCGTCCTGCTGGCCGCCTGCGGGCCGGCCAAGAAGGACGAAACCGCCGACGCCGCCAAGCCGGCCGCCCAATCCGGCGCCAAAGGGCCGGTGGCCGTCGCGGTCACGCCCTACGCCGGCGGTCCGCTGAACGTGACCAAAGACGGCGTGGGCCCGATCAGCGGCTCGACCGCCTTCGATCTTCCGACGCTGAAGGCCCTGTTCCCCAAGGCCAAGGTCGAACAGGCCTTCCTTCACTTCGGCGAAGGCCCGGCCCAGCCGATCATCAATGTCGAGCAGGACAATGCCCCGCTGCTGGAGATCGGCAAGACGGACGAAGGCGCGATCGCCTATGTCGCGGCCGCCGCTGGCGAGGTCCGCGGTCCCAAGGGCGAGCAATTGCTGGCCAAGTGGGGCGATCTTGGCTTCACGATCGACCAATGCCGGGCGGGGCAGGGGCGGGAGATCAACCAGACGATCTGCGTCCGTCCCGAGGCGCCGAGCGTCTCCTATGTGTTCGGCGTCCCCGGCTGGACCGGGCCGGGCCTGCCGTCCGAGGCGGTCCTGAAGGCCAAGGGCCAGCTCAACGCCCTGGTCTGGCGTCCCGCCGAAGGCGCGGTCGTCGGCGCCGCCTGATCCATGATCCTTTCGATCGACACCTGCCTCGGCGCCAGCTCTGTCGCCGTGCTGGACGGCGAGCGCGTGCTGGCCGTCCGCAGCGAGCCGATGACCCGTGGCCACCAGGAACGCATTGGCGTCCTGGCCCGCGAGGCCGCGCTCGAAGCCGGCGTGGCCTTCGCTGACCTCGACCGTATCGGCGTGACCGTCGGTCCAGGCTCGTTCACCGGCCTGCGCGTGGGTCTGGCCTTCGCCAAGGGCCTGGCGACGGCGCTGTCGATCCCTTGCGTGGGCGTCAACACGCTGGAGAGCCTGACGTTCGGCGTTCCCGGCTTCGCCGCCGCCGTCATCGATGTGCGGATGAGTCAGGTCTATCTCCAGGTCTTCGCGAACGGGACGCCGCTGATGGCCCCGGACGCCCTGGGGCTTGGCGAGGCGGCCGCGCGCCTGGCCGAACTCTATTCCGGCGGACCGGCGACCCTGGTCGGTTCGGGCGCGCCCCTGCTGGCCGACGCCCTGACCGGCGCGACGGTGCTGACCCCAGCCGCGCCCGATCCCGTCGCCGTGGCCCGCCTGGCCGACTCCAAGCCGACTCCGGCCCATTCGCCCCGGCCGCTCTATCTGCGCGCGCCCTACGCCACGCTGCCGGCGGCCTAGGTCCTTCGCATGAACCTGCGTCCCGTCGGCCCGGAGGCCGCTTTCGATCTCGCCGACCTGCACGACAGGGCCTTCGACCGGCCCTGGACGGCGCTGGAGTTCGATGACCTGCTGAAGTCGCCGGGCGCTTTCGCGGTGCTGGGCGAGGCTGGCGAACCGGCCGAGCCGAAGGGGTTCATCCTCTGCCGTTCGATCGCCGGCGAGGCCGAGATCCTGACCATCGCCGTCGACCCGGCCGCGCGCCGGCGCGGCTGGGGCGCGGCCCTGGTCGAGATCGCCGCCGGCGTCGCCGCCGAGACCGGCGCCGAAGCCCTGTTCCTGGAGGTCGCGGCCGACAATCTGGCGGCGATCGCCCTCTACCAATCCACCGGTTTTTCCAAGGTCGGCGTGCGGAAGGGCTATTATCCCCACCCGGATGGGGCCAAGGACGCCCTGGTCATGCGGCGGACGCTTAACACTTAAGGGCTGATTGCCTATCTTGCCGGCGACTCAGACGGAGGCTCCGCCTTGGATCGACTCGAAAAGGCCTGCATCGAAAAGGGCATGCGCATGACGGACCAGCGCCGCGTGATCGCGCGCGTGCTGTCGTCGGCCGAAGACCATCCCGATGTCGAGGAGCTGCACCGTCGCGCCCACGCCATTGATCCGCACATCTCGATCGCCACGGTCTATCGCACCGTGCGGCTGTTCGAGGAGAGCGGGATCATCGAGCGGCACGACTTCCGTGACGGCCGCTCGCGCTACGAAGAGACCCCGAGCCATCACCACGACCACCTGATCGACATGAAGACCGGCAAGGTCGTCGAGTTCGTGGACGAGGAGATCGAGGCACTGCAGAACGCCATCGCCCGCAAGCTCGGCTACAAGCTGGTGGATCACCGGCTGGAACTCTACGGCGTGCCGCTGGAGGAGTAATCCAGATGCTCCCCCGCGATGCGGGGGAGCTGTCACGGAGTGACTGAGGGGGCGAACGCCGCGAAGGCCGAGCTAGCCCCCTCCGGCCCTTTGGGCCACCTCCCCCGCATCGCGGGGGAGGAACCCACACTTGCACACTGGGCCTCTCGACCCCATAACCTCGCCCGATGAGCGAGACCCCGCAAAAGCGCCTCTTTATCAAGACCTACGGCTGTCAGATGAACGTCTATGACAGCGAGCGCATGGCCGATGTCCTGCGTCCGCTGGGCTATGGCGTTGTCGATGATCCGGAGGGCGCGGACCTGGTGGTGCTGAACACCTGCCACATCCGCGAGAAGGCCACCGAGAAGGTCTATTCCGAGCTCGGCTACATCAAGCAGATGAAGGATCGCAAGGCCGAGGCCGGCGGTCGCATGACCATCGCCGTGGCCGGCTGCGTCGCCCAGGCCGAGGGCAAGGAGATCATGCATCGCCAGAAGGCGGTCGATCTGGTCGTCGGCCCGCAGGCCTACCACCAGCTGCCCGAACTGATCGCCCGCGCCCATCGGGCGACCGGCGAGCGTCTGGCCGCCGACTTCGCCGCCGACGAGAAGTTCGACGCCCTGCCGGCCGAACGCCACGTGACGGGGGTAACCGCCTTCCTGACGGTGCAGGAAGGCTGCGACAAGTTCTGCACCTTCTGCGTGGTGCCCTATACGCGCGGCGGCGAATGGTCGCGGCCGGTGAACGACATCGTCGAGGAGGCCAAGCGTCTGGCCGGCCAGGGCGTGCGCGAGGTCACCCTGTTGGGCCAGAACGTCAACGCCTATGACGGCGACGGGTCTTCCTTGGCCAAGCTGGTTCGCCGGCTGGCTCACATCGATGGCCTGGACCGCATCCGCTACACGACCAGCCATCCGCGCGACATGGGCGACGATCTGATCGAGGCCCATGGCGAGCTGCCGGAGCTGATGCCCTATCTGCACCTGCCGGTGCAGGCGGGGTCGGACAAGATCCTCAAGGCCATGAACCGCGACCACACGGCCGAGAGCTATGTCCGGCTGATCGAGCGCATCCGCGCGGCGCGGCCTGACATCGCCATGAGCGGCGACTTCATCGTCGGCTTCCCCGGCGAACGGGACGCTGACTTCGAGAAGACCCTGGAGCTGGTTCGCGAGGTCGGCTTCGCCTCGGCGTTCTCGTTCAAATATTCCCGTCGACCCGGCACCCCGGCCTCGGCCATGCCTGGCCAGGTCGAGGAGGCGGTCAAGGCCGAGCGCCTGGAGCGTCTCAATCAGCTGCTGGACGACCAGCAGCGCGCCTTCAATGCGGCGCAGGTCGGCAAGACGCTGCCGGTGCTGTTCGAGAAGCCCGGCCGCCACCCTGGCCAGATCGTGGGTCGCAGCCCATATCTGCAGGCCGTCCATTGCGAGGGCGGCGAACAATTGCTGGGGAAGATCGTTCCCGTCCGTATCGAGAGCGCCGCCAAGATGAGCCTGGCCGGCGTTCTGGAGCCCATGCTGGAGTCCGCTTGAGCCGCACCCCCGAGTTCCTGCCGCTGTCCGACGACGCGGTCCATGCCGTCTCCGGTCCTGGCGGCCGTCACGCGGCGCTGATCGAGGACGCCTTCAAGGTGCTGATCGAGACGCCGGGCGGCGGCGTCACCATCACCGGCGACGCGCGGGGCCGCACCAGCGCCAAGCGCGCCCTGAGCGCCCTGGCCGCCCGCGCCGACGCCGGCGAGGAAGTGGTCGAGGCCGACGTTCGCATCGCCATCGGCTCGGCCCACGAGACCGGCGGCCAGGCCTCGCCCCGCGCCGTGCGCAAGGGCAATGTCTCGCCCAAGACCAAGGGCCAGGCCCGCTACATGGAGGCCATGGCCAGCCATCCGCTGAGCTTTGGCCTGGGCCCCGCCGGCACCGGCAAGACCTTCCTGGCCGTGGCCCATGGCGCGGGCATGCTGCTGCGCGGCGAGGTCGATCGCCTGATCGTCACCCGCCCCGCCGTCGAGGCCGGCGAGAAGCTGGGCTTCCTTCCGGGCGACCTGAACGAGAAGGTCGATCCGTACATGGCGCCCGTCTGGGAGGCCCTGACCGACATCATGGGCGCCGACCAGCTGCGCCGACGCCGTGAGAAGCTCGAGATCGAGGTCGCCCCGATCGCCTTCATGCGCGGGCGCACGCTGGCCCACGCCTTCGTCATCGTCGACGAGGCCCAGAACTGCTCGCGCCTGCAGATGAAGATGGTGCTGACCCGTCTGGGCGAGGGCGCGCGCATGGTGGTCACCGGTGACCCGACCCAGGTCGACCTGCTCAATCCGCGCGACTCGGGCCTGGCTCACGCCGTGTCGATCCTGGAAGGAGTCGAGGGCGTGGCGGTCTCGCGCTTCACCTCGGCCGATGTCGTGCGCCACCCGCTGGTCGAGCGCATCGTCAAGGCCTACGACGCCGACGCGGCGCAAAGCACGCCCCGCTAGGCCCATGACCATCACCGTCGATATCGAGATCGAGGACGAGGCCTGGACCAAGGCGGAAGCCGAGACCGAGGCCCTGGTCTGGCGCGCGGCCCAGGCCGTGCTGGACGCGCACGAGGACATCGAAGGCCAGGGGATCGTCATCCTCCTGACCGACGACGACAGCGTCCAGGCGCTGAACCGCGACTTTCGCCAGAAGGACTACGCCACCAACGTCCTGTCCTTCCCCTCGCCCCAGAACCCCGAGGCCAATCCCGAGGGCCAGATCGGCGACATCGCCTTGGCCTACGGCGTCTGCGCCCGGGAGGCGGCCGAGCAGGGCAAGCCGCTCAGCCACCACCTGCAACATCTGGTGGCGCACGGCGTGCTTCATCTCCTAGGATACGACCACGAGCGCGACGACGAGGCGCAAGCCATGGAGGCGCTCGAACGCGAGATCCTGGCGGGGCTGGACGTTCCAGACCCTTACGCCAGCCCAGATCTTGTTTCTGGGGAAGAAGAGGGGCGCTGACGAGGGCCATGCCCAGCGACGAGCCTAGTCAACAGCCCGCCGTTCCGGCTCGAAGAAGCCGGGGCGTGCGGGCGTTCCTTCGCCGCATGCGCAAGCGGCTGATCGCCGGCGACGGCGAGGTCCTGCGCGCTCCCGAGGCGCCGGCCCAGAGCGGCGAGGTCGACATCGTCGACCAGGCCGAAGCGTTCCAGACCCTGCGGGTCGCCGACGTCATGACGCCACGCGCCGACATCGTCTCGGTCGAGCTCTCCACGCCGTTCGAGGCCGTGGCCGCCCAGTTCGTCGAGGCCGGGCACTCGCGGATGCCGATCTATCGCGAGACGCTGGACGATCCCGTCGGCGTCGTCCACGTCAAGGACGTCTTCGGCCTGCTGGCCCAAGAGGCCCGGCGACCGGCCCCGACCGATCTCGTCCTGCACAAGCTGCGCCGCGAGGCCCTGTACGTGCCCGCCTCGATGAAGGCGGCCGACCTTCTGCTGCGCATGCGCACCAGCCGGATGCACATGGCTCTGGTCATCGACGAGTTCGGCGGCACCGACGGGCTGGTGACCATGGAAGACCTGATCGAGGCGGTGGTCGGCGAGATCGACGACGAGCACGACGACGCGGCCGCCGCCTCGATCGTGGCGCGCCCGGGCGGCGTCTACGACGCCGACGCCCGCGCGCCGCTGGAGGAGCTGGAGGCGGCTCTTGGTCGTGAACTGGCGCCCACGGACATGGAAGAGGACATCGACACCGTCGCGGGCCTGGTCGTCGCCCTAGCTGGCCGCGTGCCGCAGCGGGGCGAGGTCATCGCTCATCCCGACGGTTACGAGTTCGAGGTCGTCGAGGCCGACCCGCGCCGGGTGCGCCGGGTGCGGGTGCGCGGCGGTCCCGCGCCGAAGACGTCGTCGAACGCCGAGGCCGCTTCCGAGGACGTCGAGGCCTCGTGAACGTCTGGAGCCGTTTTCGCCAGCGAGCCTGGAGCGGGCCGCTGCTGGCGCTGGTCGCGGGCCTCGCTGCGGCGCTGGCCCATCCGCCGTTCGGCGTTCTGCCGGGCCTTCTCGGCTACGCCCTGCTTCTGCACCTGCTGGACGACGCCGACGCGGCCAGGTCGCTGCGATCGGCCTTCTGGCGGGGCTGGCTGGCGGGCGTCGGCTATTTCGCCCTGGGCACCTGGTGGATCGCGGAGGCCTTCATGGTCGACGCCGCCAACCAGGGCTGGATGGCGCCGTTCGCCGTCGCCGCCATGGCCGCGGGCCTGGCCCTGTTCTGGGGTCTGGCGGCGCTGGTCTATCGTTTGGCTCGCCCGACCGGAGTCTGGCGCGTACTGGCCTTCGCCGGCGCCTTCGCGGCCCTGGAGTGGGCTCGCGGCCATGTCCTGACCGGCTTCCCCTGGAACCTGCCCGGCGAGACTTGGCGCGCGGGCTCGGCGCCGTCCCAGGCCGCCGCCCTGGTCGGCGCCTACGGCCTAACCTGGATCACCCTGGCCATCGCCGCCGCCCCGGCTGTCTGGCGCGAGGGACGTGGCGGCCGTGTCGCCCTGGCCTCGGCCGGCGCCGCGCTGGTCGCGCTCTATGGCTATGGCGCGGTCGTCCGCTCCCGGCCGCTGGCCGAGGGGCCGCCGATCAGCGTCCGCATCGTCCAGGCCGATATCCAGCAGGACGCCAAGTGGGACGCGACCCGCTTCGCCCAGATTGTCCAGGCCTACGTCTCGCTGACGGCCAGGCCCTATGCGGGCCAGCCTTCGGATCTCGTGATCTGGCCCGAGGGCGCTCTGCCCGCTGCGATCAACGACTATCTGGCGCCAGGGACCTGGGTGCGCCAGGCGATCCTCGACAGCGTCCGGCCCGGCCAGACCCTGCTGATCGGCGGCTATCGCTACGAGGGGTCGGTCGACAAGCCCGTCTACTACAACAGCTTGATCGCCCTGCGCCGCACGGCGACAGACCTGGAGGTCGTCGGCGTCTACGACAAGCACCGACTGGTGCCGTTCGGCGAATACCTGCCGGCCGAGGCGTTCCTGACCCGAATTGGGTTCAAGAGCCTGGCCCACCTGGGCGACGGCTTCGCCACGGGACCTAGGCCGGCCCCGCTGCGCGTCTCGCCCAACCTGCTGGTCCAGCCGCTGATCTGCTACGAGAGTTTGTTCCCGGGCTTGGCGCGACGCGACGATGACGTCCGTGTCCTGATCAATGTCTCGAACGACGCCTGGTTCGGCGTCACCTCGGGGCCGCTCCAGCACCTGAATCTGGCCAGCTACCGCGCGATCGAAAGCGCGCGGCCGATCCTGCGCGCCACGCCTACGGGCGTAAGCGCTGTCATCGACGCGCGCGGTCGACTCATCGATGGGACCCGCCTGGATCTAGGAAAAAGCGGAGTCATCGACGCCACAATACCAGCGCGAGGCCAGGTTACGCCCTTCGACGACTTCGGTGATCTGCCGTTCTTCGCACTTCTACTGATATCTGCGGTTGCGTCGGCTCGCCTAAGAGCAGGTAAATCCTTGCTGTCTATTGCGCGCTTGAAAGACTCGGGCTGAATTAAAACCGCAATTTCAGCTATCAAGCGTTGGTATGAGCGAGCCGTCGGACACCGAACGCCACCCAAATCCCGTCGACCTGCACGTCGGCGCGCGCATTCGCATGCGCCGCAAGATCCTGGGCGTCAGCCAGGAACGCCTGGCCGAGGACTTGGGTCTGACCTTCCAGCAGGTCCAGAAGTACGAGCGCGGCGCCAATCGCGTCAGCGCCAGCAAACTCTATGAAATCGCCCGCAGCCTGCAGTCGTCGGTCGGCTACTTCTTCGAGGGCCTGGGCTCGACCGGCGAGGGGATGGCCGAAGGCGGCGAGCCGTTCGTTCACGACTTCCTGATGACGCCCGAAGGGCTGGAGCTAGCCACGCTGTTTCCCAAGATCACCCGCCTGAAAGTGCGTCGGCGAATCCTGGAGCTGGTCCGCTCCATGGCCGAGGAAGAAGCGGGCGCCGACGATTGATCGTCAGGCTTGCTTGCCCGCATAAACATATCTTTATATGATCCTGGTCTAACTAAACGCCTACACGGCGTGCGTGCGCCTGCACGCAGTCCTCATGGCCGGAGCTGTCTCTTGACCCGTTCGTCCTACATCTTCACCAGCGAGAGCGTTTCCGAGGGCCATCCCGACAAGGTCGCGGATCGCATCAGTGACACTGTCGTCGACGCCTTCCTGAGCGCGGATCCCGAGGCCCGCGTGGCCTGCGAGACGCTGGTCACCACCAACCGCATCGTCCTGGCGGGCGAGGTTCGCGCCGGCAAGCCGGGCGGCGACAAGAAGACCAACAAGCAGCTGACCAAGGACATCCTCGGCTCGCTGGAGCCGAAGGTCCGCGAGGCGATCAAGGACATCGGCTACGAGCAGAAGGGCTTCCACTGGCAAAAGGCCAAGTACGCCAACTATCTGCATGGCCAGTCGGCGCACATCGCCCAGGGCGTGGACGCCACCGAAAAGAAGGACGAGGGCGCCGGCGACCAGGGCATCATGTTCGGCTACGCCAGCACCGAGACCCCGGAGCTGATGCCGGCGACGCTGCAGTACAGCCACAATATCCTCAAGCGCCTGGCCGAACTGCGCCACTCGGGCGAGCTGCATGAGCTGGAGCCCGACGCCAAGAGCCAGGTGACCCTGGAGTATGACGGCAATGGCCGCCCGACGCGCGTCGTCTCGATCGTCGTCAGCCACCAGCACAAGAAGAAGATCGACGGCAAGGCCGCGACCTCCAAGCGCGTTCTGGACCTGATCAAGCCGCATATCCTGCCGGTGTTCCCGGACGGCCTGATCACCAAGAAGACCCAATGGCTGGTCAATCCGACCGGCCGCTTCGAAATCGGCGGCCCGGACGGCGACGCCGGCGTCACGGGCCGCAAGATCATCGTCGACACCTACGGCGGCGCGGCCCCGCACGGCGGCGGCGCGTTCTCGGGCAAGGATCCGACCAAGGTCGACCGCTCGGCCGCCTACGCCTGCCGCTATCTGGCCAAGAACGTCGTGGCCTCGGGCCTGGCTGACCGCTGCACCATCCAGATTGCCTACGCCATCGGCGTGGCCCAGCCGGTGTCGTTCCACGTCGACCTGCATGGCACGGGCAAGGTCGATCCGGCCGTGCTGGAAAAGATCCTGCCGCAGCTGATCGGCGGCGCCACGCCGCGCTCGATCCGCGAGCACCTGCAGCTGAACCGCCCGATCTACGCCCGCACCGCGGCCTACGGCCACTTCGGCCGCACGCCGGACAACGAGGGCGGCTTCTCATGGGAGAAGACCGACCTGGTCGGCGAACTGAAGGGTCTGGCGTAACGGTCCACCAAACCCGCCTTCCTAGGCCTTAGCGCCTAGGACCCATATTCCGCCGGCGTCGCCCTCGACAGAGATCCGCGACGCCGGCGGTTTGCGTTTCTGGATCTCCGAGCTTGGCCCAACCCTGGGTCCTAGGCGCAAGGCCTGGGAAGGCGAAGATATTGCATTCTCGACTGTCGGTTCTAAACAGCGCCCCATGACCAACCCGCAACAACCCCACGGGCCGCTGCGCTCGTTCGGCCGGCTGAAGTCGCGCCCGGTGAAGCCGCGCCAGCAGGCGTTGCTCGACACCCTGCTGCCCGAGATCGCCGTGCCCCAGGGGCCGTTCCGGCCGCTGGACCTGATGCCCGAGGCCAGGGCCGTCTGGCTGGAGATCGGCTTCGGCGGCGGCGAGCACATGGCCGCCCAGGCCGGGCGTCATCCCGAGACGCTGGTGATCGGCGCCGAGCCGTTCGTCAATGGCGTGGCCAGCGCCGTGCGCCACGTCGAGGAACAGGCCCTGAAGAACGTCCGCATCCACGAGGGCGACGCCCGCGACGTCGTCGACTGGCTGCCCGACGCGTGCCTGGACCGGGTGCTCATCATGTTCCCCGATCCCTGGCACAAGGCCCGCCACAACAAGCGCCGCCTGATCCAGCCGGAATTCGTCGCCAGGCTGGCCCGGGTGATGAAGTCTGGAGCGGCGCTGCGGTTCGCCACCGACTGGGCCGACTACGCCGAATGGACGGCCGAGCGGGTGCTGGCCGATCCGAACTTCCGCTTCGCGGACGAGGCGGCGGACCGCAACGCGATCCCGGCCGACCACGTCACCACGCGCTATGAGGAAAAGAAGCTGGGCGACTGCGCCCCGGTGTTCCTGGACTTCGTCCGGAAATAGCTGGAAATTTCCCTCCCCCTTGTGGGAAGGGGGACCGGCGTAGCCGGTGGGTGGGGTCTGATGTTCAGCAAAACCCCACCCGACCCCTGTCGGGGCCACCCTCCCCACGAGGGGGAGGGAATCATCGTCTAAATCAGTACGTCTCGTTGTAGCGCTTGATCGCCGTGCGGATGATGTCGGCGGTCTCCTCGATGTCGGCCCAGCCGCTGATCTTGGTCGACTTGCCCTTTTCCAGGTCCTTGTAGTGCTGGAAGAAGTGGGCGATCTGCTCGGTCAGGATGGTCGGCAGGTCACGCCAGCTGGAAACGCCCGTGTAGAACGGGTGCAGCTTGTCGACCGGCACGGCCAGGATCTTCTCGTCCGAACCGGCTTCGTCGACCATCATCAGGGTGCCGATCGGGCGGCAGCGGATGATGGCGCCCGGCACGACCGGGGTCGGGCCCACGACCATGATGTCGGCGGGGTCGCCGTCGTCGGCCAGGGTGTGCGGGATGAAGCCGTAGTTGGCCGGATAGAACATCGCCGTGTGAAGGAAGCGGTCCACCATCAGGGCGCCGCTTTCCTTGTCGATCTCGTACTTCACCGGCTCGCCGCCCTGCGGGATTTCGATGATGGCGTTGAGATCGTAGGGCGGGTTGGCCCCGGTGGGGATCTTGGAGAGGTCCATCGTGACTCTTTGTTTGTGTTGGTCCGCGGGGAGGCGCGGCCTGCGCGGACGGGCTTATAGGCCCAAATTGCTGCGACGCGGAAGGGGCGAGCGTCGACGGAGTCGACAAGGTTTTCCAATTCGCCTATAAACCGTCCCACATCGTCCGTTAGCGCTAGATGGCGCTTTCGAGCGGCGGCCCGAAAGGCTGCCGCTTTTTGTTTGGCCGCCACCTCGCCTCGCAGGGTCGGCGACCGCCTGAAGAGTTTGAGAAGAACGTGCGCGGCAAGACGCAGGAAGACCGTGATCTGATCGAGATGCTCGATCCCGTCGCCGAGAGCCTCGGCTATGAGATCGTGCGCCTGCGCCTGATGGGCGGGGCCGAGCAGCGTCGCCTGCAGATCATGGCCGAGCATCCGCTGCTGGAGGACGGCTCCGGCGGGGACATGAACGTCGAGGACTGCGCCCGTCTGTCCCGCGCCATTTCCGAGGTGATGGACGCCGCCGACCCGATCGCGGGCGAGTACACGCTAGAAGTCTCCAGCCCCGGCGTCGACCGTCCGCTGACCCGCCTGAAGGACTTCGAGGACTACGCAGGTCTCGAGGCCCGCATCGAGCTCGACCGCGTGGCCGAGGGCCGCAAGCGCTTCAAGGGCGAGCTGGCCGGGATCGAGGACGACCAGGTCGGCCTGAACATCGAGGGCGAGGACGACGTCACGGTCTACTTCCCCTTCGCCTGGATCATCGACGCCAAGCTCGTCATGACCGACGCCCTGATGAAGCGGGGCGCCGAGCAGCGCGCCGCCCGCATCAAATCCGACAACGACGACCTGTCCGAAAGTGAAGAGGACTGACCATGGCCATCGGCATCTCCGCCAACCGGCTCGAACTTCTGCAGATCGCCGACGCGGTCGCGCGTGAAAAGAGCATCGAGAAGGAAGTCGTCATCGAGGCCATCGAGGACGCCCTGCAGAAGGCCGCCCGCGCCCGCTACGGCGCCGAGCACGACATCCGCGTCAAGATCGACCCGCGCACGGGCGAGATGACGCAGAAGCGCGTGATCGAGGTGGTGCCCGACGACGCCGAGCTGGAAGGCGAGATCGGCAAGATGCAGCTGTCGATCGCCAAGCGCGCCTGGCGCGACGCCGAGGTCGGCAAGATCTACGAAGAGGTCCTGCCGCCGTTCGAGATCGGCCGCGTCCAGACCCAGATGGCCCGCCAGGTCGTCATGCATAAGGTCCGCGAGGCCGAGCGCGAGCGTCAGTACGACGAGTACAAGGATCGCGTCGGCGAGATCGTCAACGGCAGCGTCAAGCGCGTCGAATACGGCAACGTCATCGTCGACCTGGGCCGTGGCGAAGGCATCATGCGCCGCGACCAGTCGATCCCGCGCGAGAACTTCAACGTCGGCGACCGCATCCGCGCCTACATCTACGACGTCCGCCGCGAGACCAAGGGTCCGCAAATCATGCTGAGCCGCGCGCACGGCGGCTTCATGGCCAAGCTGTTCGCCCAGGAAGTGCCGGAAGTCTACGACGGCGTCATCGAGATCCGCGCCGTGGCCCGCGACCCGGGTTCGCGCGCCAAGATGGCCGTCATCTCGAACGACAGCTCGATCGACCCGGTCGGCGCCTGCGTCGGCATGCGCGGTTCTCGCGTGCAGGCGGTCGTGGCCGAGCTGCAGGGC
>NZ_DATFAV010000249.1:0-23368 GCF_035254145.1 Caulobacter sp.
AGGGGAGAAGGGGGAACGGCGATCGCTTCCAAGATCACGCCGAGAACCCGGTCAGGATCGTTCAGCAATTCGTTCCTGAATCGCAGGACGCGAAAGCCCTGCGTCGCGAGCCAGGCGTCCCGTTGGGCGTCACGGCCCTCATCGTGATGCGGCCCATCCGCCTCGACGATCAGACGATGCCGCAGACAGACGAAGTCAGCCACATATCGGCCGATCGGCAGTTGGCGGCGGAACTTGAGACCATCCAGTCGGCGATCGCGCAACAGGCGCCACAGCAGCTTTTCCGTCGAGGGCGCGTCCCGTCGTAAACGTCTTGCAAAGGCGAGTTGTCTGGAGTGCTCCGCCATAAAGGGAACAATACGGGAACAATCGCCAACCGCAACCCCTCTCCCCCTGCGGGAGAGGGTGGCCGCCGAAGGCGGTCGGGTGAGGGGTCGCGCGGACCTATCGGCGAACATCAGCCGCAGTTTCGCGGCGGATCCTGTCTTCAACCCCTCATCCGTCACCCCGGATCAAGTCCGGGGCGACACCTTCTCCCGCAAGGGGAGAAGGGGAATGCAGCGGGAGTCAGGGGCCGCCTCCCGCAAACATAGGGGGCGCTGCGGGAGGCGGCGGCCAGACGCCCTCGGCATAGGGGGCGCACGCGGGCGTCTGGCGGGGGGTGGAGTCCGGGCCTCGGCAGGATCCAGCGATCCGGGACGGCGCGAACTCGAACGGGTGAGGCGGCCTAGACCTTCAGGTCGAGCAGCGGGCCGGTCATTTCGTCGGCGGTCTTGATGACCGCGGCGTTGGCCTTGAAGTCATGCCCGGCGCTGATCTGCTCGGTCCGCTCCTTGACGTAGTCCACGTCCTTGAGCTGCTCGACCTTTTCGGCGTGAGCGTCGGCCGAGGCGACCCGCTGGGCGCTGGCGCTCAGGCGGTTGGCGGCGGCGTTCATACCGGCGGCGGCGATGGCGAGAGCCTGCATAGGCGTCCTCCGTTGTCGACGTGAGTTATCCGGCCGGTTGGGTTAAGCGCTCGCAACCAAAGATGGTAAAATTTACGTCTTGGTCATCTTTTTTAGCGCCGGTTAACCACAAATCCGGTTTCCGCTAGGGACTCTGGAACAGGGTGAATCTGCCGGTAACCCTGTTGGCCTGGGGCGAACCGCTCAACGATCGCGCGAACGCCGCCGACGCGTCCGCGGAGAACGCCGTTCAGGTTGGAAGATCCTGCCCAACATTACAAAACGTTCAGGCGGCGCCGTCTCGACAAGCCGTCATCGTCCCGACATGGTTCGCCCCCGTCGCGGCCGGGGGGCCTGCTCCATTTTTCCGGATGGAGCGTCAGACCGCCAAACCGCCCACACCTTGGCTGTCACGCCCCTAGGAGCCTCTCCAGAATGTCGTTCACGCGTCGCGTCGCGCTCGCCAGCGCCGCCCTGCTCATGGTCGCGCAACCGGTCCTCGCGGCCGCTCCGCCCAAGCCCGCCGTCCACGCCCCGGCCAAGGCGGCCGCCGGCTCCGACTTCGTCCCCTCGCCCGAGGCCATCAAGGCCCACATGAGCTTCCTGGCCGACGACGCCATGGAGGGCCGCGAAGCCGGCACGCGCGGCTACGACATCGCCGCCAACTACGTCGCGGCCCAATACGCCCTGCTGGGGGTCAAGCCGGCCGGCGACAAGACCGCCCAAGGGGGCGTTTCGTACCAGCAGCACGTCCCGCTGCTGGCCTTCCGCCCGGCGGACGAGGGCGTGCTGACCCTGACTGGCGCGGACGGCCAGACCGTGGCCCTGAAGTACGGCGAGGATTACCTGCCGAACGCCCAGGCCCAGGCCGCCGACGTGGCGCTGGACGCGCCGCTGGTGTTCGTCGGCTATGGCGTCGTCGACCCGACGCGCGGCCGCGACGACTACGCGGGCCTGGACGTGAAGGGCAAGATCGTCGTCATGCTGACCGGCGCCCCGTCCTCGATCCAGACCGAGGAGCGCGCCCACCTCAGCAACCCCAACACCAAGCGGGGCGAAGCGGCCAAGCGCGGCGCGATCGGCGTGCTGACCATCCCGACGACCAGCGGCGAAAAGCGCCGCCCCTTCGCGCGCGGCCTGGCCGGCATGAAGGAATGGCGCGTGATCTGGCGCAACGCCCAGGACGTCGGCGCCATCCGCGCGCCTGGCGCTCCGTCCCTGGCGACGATCAGCCTGACCGGCGCGGAAAAGCTGTTCGCGGGCGCGGCGACGCCGCTGGCGTCGGTCCTGGCCGAGGCCGAGACCCCGGCGGGCGCGGTCAAGGGCTTCGCCCTCCCCGCCAAGGCCAAGGTCGTCCTGAAGACCGAGATCGAGAAGCGCGAAAGCAGCAACGTCGTCGGCGTGATCGAGGGCTCGGACCCGACGCTGAAGGCCCAGACCGTCATCCTGTCGGCCCACCTGGACCACATCGGGATCAAGGACAACGCCAAGCCCGGCGAGGACCGCATCAACAACGGCGCGCTCGACAACGCCTCCGGGATCGCGACCCTGCTGGAGGTCGCGCGCGGCTTCAAGAACACCAAGGTCCGCCCCAAGCGCTCGATCATCCTGCTGGCCGTGACCGGCGAGGAGAAGGGTCTGGTCGGATCGGACTACTTCGCCAACAACCCGACGGTGAAGAAGACCGACATCGCCGCCGACGTGAATCTGGACATGCCGGTGCTGCTGTACCCGTTCACCGACGTGATCGCGTTCGGCGCCGACCGCTCGACCGTGGGCGAGGCCGTCAAGCACGCCGCCGGCCGCGTGGGCGTGGCGCTGTCCGGCGACCCGCTGCCGGAAGAGGGCCTCTTCACCCGCTCGGACCACTACCGCTTCGTCGAGCAGGGGATTCCGTCGGTGTTCCTGATGACCGGCTTCCAGAACGGCGGCGAGAAGGCCTTCACCACCTTCCTGAAGACCAACTACCACCACCCGGGCGACGACCTGAACCAGCCGATCGACTACCAGGCGGCCGCCAAGTTCGCCCTGGTCAACTACGAGATCGCCCGCGAGCTGGCCAACACCCCGGCCCGCCCGGTCTGGAAGAAGGGCGACTTCTTCGGCGCCGCCTTCGCCCCGGCGGGTCATCCGTCGGCGGCGAAGTAAGTCAGACCCAAAATAGCTCGTCATCCCGGAAGCCTCGCAGAGGCTATCCGGGACCCACGGGCCGGCGCACGGCCGCTCGCCCCTGGGTCCCGGCTCTCCGCTACGCCGCGGCCGGGATGACGATAGCTATTGTGGGATGGAGCGGCCTCGCGGCCATTGACCACGCCCGCGCCCAGAGCGATTTTCAAACTCCCCTTCCCGCCGAGACCCCTCCCTTGCTCCGCACCGGCGCTTTCCTGAAGATCGGCGTGATCGCGCCGGCCGTGATGGTGGCCGACGTCGCGATCGCCCAGCGGCTGTTCCCCGGCTTCGACGCCGGCGCCCAGTTCATCAGCGAGCTGGGCGGACCCGCCGCGCCGATGCCGGCGGTGTTCAATATCGGCATGATCATCGCCGGGATCGCGGGGCTGTTCGCCGGCGCCGGCTTCACCCACGCCCTGGAGCACGCCGGCGGCCGCCGGGTGGTGTCGGCCTTCGCCGGCCTGTTCGTGGCCCTGACGGGCCTTGGCGCCGTCTTCGCCGGGATCTTCCACTGGCCCGACCCCATGCACCGCGCCTGCGGCGTGGGCCTGGCCATCCAGTTCGCCCCGCTGTTCACCGCCTGGGCCCTGTGGGGCAAGCCCGGCCATCAAAGGCTGGCGAACTTCTCGCTGGGCTGGTTCCTGGGGCTGCTGCTGGTCTTCGCCCTGCTGACCGGCGTCTGGAACGTCCGCACCGGCCACGACGTCGGCTACTGGCAGCGCGGCCACGCGTTCCTGGGCCTGCTGTGGCTGGCGGTGGCGGCCTGGACGCTGGAAAAGGGCTGGCGCGAGGCCCTGACGGCCGAGCTGGAGGCCGCCTCGGCCTGACGCCGCGCTCCTACCGCCAGGCGTAGTTGAAGCTGACGCTGATCCGCTGCTCGTCGGCCTGGTTGGGCGTCACCTCGTGGCGCAGCCAGCTCTCCCACATCAGGATCGTTCCCGGCGTCGGCTGGACATAGACGAACGGCTGCAGCGTCTCGGGCGCATCGGCCAGGCGGTTGGGCGCGGCCATCATCATCGGCAGGCGCGGATCCTCGAACTTCAGGGCCGAGGCGCCCGGCGGGATGGTCACGTAGATGGTGCCGGAGATCACGCTGTGCGGGTGGATATGGCCGGTGTGCTGGCCGCCCGGCTCCAGGATGTTGATCCAGAAGCTGTCCATGACCAGCTTGCCGCCCGCCAGGTCGAAGCACAGGTCCTTGGCGAAGGCCGCCGCGTGCTTGTCGAGCTTCTTCTTCAGCTCGGCGAACAGGCTGTCGCGCTGGGGCAGGTCGTCCAGCGAGGCGTAGGACGTGTAGCCTAGATAGCCCTTGTTGTAGGCCCAGGCCTGACCGGCCTCGTCCTCCTCGGCGATGGCGACGCAGGCGTCGTGCAGATCGTCGACAAAGGCCTCGAAGCCCTTCTCGCCGGCGAGGCTGGCTTGATAGATCGGGGTGGCGAAGAGCGAGCGCGTGGTCATGGCGCGCGTCATAGAGCGTGACAGCCAAAAGTGGAAACCGGTTTTGGCGACCGTCACGCGCCAGACAAGGGGCCCGGCCAATGCTTGCATTGGCCTTCGGGGCGCCGGAGTGCGTTGACGACAAACGACGACTGGAACATAGTCAGAACATGGCCAACGGCGACATGACCCTGGAGATCGACGCCACGCTCACCGAGAGCCTTCGGGCGCGCGCCAAGGCGGCGGGCCAGAGCGTGGAGGCATATGCGCTCGGGATTCTTCAACGCGCCGTCGAACAGCCCGGCTTCGGAGAGAATGAAGCTTCGTGGACCGGAGCGCTCGTTCACGATCCGGACGGCGACGGTTTCCGCCAGCGCGACGTCGCCTATTGGCGGGAACTCGAGGCGATCTGCGACGAGGCCGATCGAACAGGCGGCGTTCCCTGGGAACAGGTCGAGGCTCGGCTTTTGAATTTCGGGCAAAAGCGCTGATCGGTGCGGCGGATCATTATCGCTGGCCCCGCCTGGGCCGATCTCGAACGTCTTGAAACCTGGCTTGCCGATCGCGACGCACCTTACGCCAAAGCGCTTGGCGTGACGCTCCGAACAGCCTTCAACAGCCTCCGCGACTTTCCCGAACGAGGCCGAATTTCCAAGATCAGCGCCATGCGCGAGTTCGTCGTCCCCTTTCGAACCTGGACCTATGTCATTAGCTATCGGGTCCGCCCCGACCGCGTAACGATCGCCCGGATCCATCACGCCCTGGAAGATCGCTGACTCCTCCGGACTCGCCTATATCTGCCTCGTGACCGATACGACCTCCGACACCGACGCCCCTCGCCTCTCCGGCGCCGCCCTGATCAAGGACGAGGTTACGCGCCTGCCCGACGCGCCCGGCGTCTACCGGATGATCGGCGAGGCCGACGAGGTGCTGTACGTCGGCAAGGCCAAGAGCCTGAAGAAGCGGGTCGTCCAGTACGCCCAGGGTCGCTTCCACACCAACCGCATCGCCCACATGGTCGACGCGACGCGGTCCATGGAGTTCGTCACCACCCGCACCGAGGCCGACGCCCTGCTGCTCGAGATCAACCTGATCAAGCAGCTGAAACCGCGCTTCAACGTGCTGCTGCGCGACGACAAGAGCTTCCCCGAGATCGTCATCCGCCGCGACCACGACGCCCCTCAACTCCGGAAGCACCGCGGCGCCCACACGATCAAGGGCGACTATTTCGGACCGTTCGCCAGCGCCTGGGCGGTGAACCGCACGCTGAACACCCTGCAGAAGGCCTTCCTGCTCCGCTCGTGCAGCGACAGCGTCTACGAGACCCGCGACCGGCCGTGCATGCTGCACCAGATCAAGCGCTGCGCCGCCCCCTGCACCGGCCTGATCGGCAAGGACGACTACCAGGCCCTGGTCGACCAGGCCGAGGCCTTCCTGCGGGGCAAGTCCCGCGCGGTGATCGCCTCCATGGCAAAGCAGATGGAGGAAGCGGCCGAAGACCTGGAGTTCGAGCGCGCCGCCCGCCTGCGCGACCGCATCCGCGCCCTGTCCAGCGTCGCCCAGGAGACCCAGATCAATCCCGAGACCGTCGACGAGGCCGACGTCGTGGCCCTGCACGTCGAGGGCGGCCAGGCTTGCGTGCAGGTGTTCTTCTTCCGCGCCGGCCAGAACTGGGGCAACCGCGCCTACTTCCCCCGCATCACCGGCGCGGCGGATGAATCCGAGGAAGAAGGCGTCACCGAGGAGCAGCGGATCATCACCGCCTTCCTCGGCCAGTTCTACGACGACAAGCCGATCCCGCGCCTGATCCTGACCAACGTGCAACCCGCCGAGGCGGCCCTGCTGGCCGAGGCCTTCTGCGTCAAGAGCGGCCGCAAGGTCGAGATCAGCGTCCCCAAGCGCGGCGAGAAGGCCGAGCTCGTGACCCACGCCCTGACCAATGCGCGCGAAGCGCTTGGCCGCAAGATGGCCGAGGGCAGCGCCCAGACCAAGCTCCTGGCCGGCGTCTGCGAGGCCTTCAAGCTGGAGGCCCCGCCCGAGCGGATCGAGGTCTACGACAACAGCCACATCCAGGGCACGAACGCCGTCGGCGGCATGATCGTGGCCGGGCCGGAAGGCTTCATGAAGGGCCAGTACCGCAAGTTCAACATCCGCTCCACCGAGCTCACCCCCGGCGACGACTACGGCATGATGAAGGAGGTGCTGAAGCGCCGCTTCGCCCGCCTGGTCAAGGAGGAGGAAGAGGGCGACAGCGACAATCGCCCCGACCTCGTGCTGGTCGACGGCGGCAAGGGCCAGCTGGACGCGGCCCTGGAGATCATGGCCGACCTTGGCGTCGACGACATCGCCGTCGTCGGGGTGGCCAAGGGCCCCGACCGCGACGCGGGCCTGGAGCGCTTCTTCCTGCCCGGCCAGCCGCCCTTCATGCTCGAGCCCAAGTCGCCGGTGCTCTACTACCTCCAGCGCCTGCGCGACGAAGCCCACCGCTTCGCCATCGGCGCCCACCGCACCCGCCGCAGCATGGACCTGAAGAAGAACCCCCTCGACGAGATCGAAGGCGTCGGCCCGGGCCGCAAGAAGGCCCTGCTCCACGCGTTCGGCTCGGCGAAGGGCGTGGGCCGGGCGAGCGTCGAGGACCTGGTCAAGGTGGAGGGCGTCAGCCAGGCCCTGGCCGAGCGGATTTTCGGGTTTTTCCGGAAGGGGTGAGGGGGAGTTCTGGCGCCATCCCGCACACTGCGGAGGGGACGTCTCACACAGAAAGCTTCAAGCAAGCTACGGCGGCCATAGGGCTGGGCATCCTTCCTGGAGCCCAACGTCATGACCAAGTCGTTCTCCGCCGCCCGTCGCCTCGGGCTGATCACCAGCCTGACCTTGGCATACGCCGCGCCGCACCACGCTCTGGCGAAAGCCCTCCCTGAACTCCCGCTTGAATTGACGCGGGAAGTCGGTCCCCTCGCACACGATCCATGGGAAGGGTTCAACCGAAAGACCTTCAAATTCAATCAGGGCCTCGACCGCATCCTAATCGGGCCGATCGGACGGGGGTACATGAAGGTGACGCCGCGTGTCGTTCGCGGCCGGGTGTCCTCGTTCGTGGCCAACTTGGCCGAGCCGCGCACCGCCATCAACGATCTGGCTCAGGGTCGCCCGCGCGCGGCCAGCGTGACGGCCTCGCGCTTTCTGATCAACACGACGGTCGGGGGGCTTGGCCTGTTCGACGTTGGCGGCAAGCTGGGCCTGGAAGGCCACCAGGGTGATTTCGGCCAGACCCTGGGACGTTACGGCGCCGGTTCGGGGCGCTATCTGGTCCTGCCGCTGATGGGGCCGACCACCTTGCGAGACGGCGTCGGCCAGTTGGTCGATATGATGACTGATCCCGTCGCCATGGCCACGGCTGGCGGTCCGAAAATGTTCGGCCCCATCCGCTCTAGCGCCACCATGCTCGACGGACGCGCCAACGCCGACGGCTTTCTTCGCGCCCTGGACGACGCGGCGGATCCCTATGCGATGATGCGGTCCGCCTACCTGCAGAATCGAGCGGACATGGTTCGCCAGGCTCGCGGCGGCGCCCAAGTGCTGCCAGACTTCGACGCGGCCAAGATCGAGCCCTGATCCGGCATGACCTATCGCTTCAGTCCTTGGCGCGTTCTCATGGAATGCGCGCTGCCCGCGCCATGGCCGATCCTCGTCGGCCAGCCGGAAGCCGAAGCCTTCGTGGCCGAGACCGCGCGGGATTTTCTAAGCATCATGGCCGACGCGACCCTGACCCCGTCCAGGCGGGCGGCGGCCTTCGCTTCGGCCATGGTCCGGGTCGCGGACGTCGGACGTGTCACAGACCTGATCCTAGGCGCTCGCGCTTCCCGGCTGACGCCGGCGCGGCGACAGCGCTTCGCGGCGACGCTCGCCTCCCATGTCGGACGCGCCTATGACGGACGGCTTTGGTGCGGGTGCGCCGACGATTTCACCCTGCTGGGATCGACGGCTCCCAAGCTTGATGAAGTCGTTGTCCGCTTCACCATCCGGGACCGCCGCGCCTTCGCGCCGATCCAGATATCCTGGCGCGTCTTGCGATCGGTGGGTGGATGGCGGCTGATCGACATGGAATATCGCGGAATCTGGCTGGTCGACGCGCACCGGTCGAGGGGACGCCAGCGCAAGGGAGAAACATGTCGACGCCGCGCCGCGCCTTGATGCTTCTGCCTCGAACACTAGGCGGACCGTCCCTGATGCGGATGCTCGCGCCGCTGGTCCTACTGGCGGTCGCCGCCACGATCCTGTTCGCCATGGCCAACGGCGACACGCCCGAAGAACACGCCATGTCGCTGCTTCAGCGCGTTCAACCGGCGCGCCTGTGGGCTGAGACCACCAACAGCGCGACGGAGATCCTGCTGCTGGTGAGCCTGGTGATGGTCGGCGTCTATCTGACCCTGCACATCGGCCTTCGGCCTCTGCGGCGCCTGTCGAGGCTGGCCGGCGACATCGGTCCCGCGACCATAGACGCCCGCCTGCCGGTCGAGAGTGCGCCGCGCGAGGTCGCCCCGCTGGTCGAGGCCTTCAACGCCGCTCTCGATCGGCTGGAGACCGGTCTGCGCGCGCAGCGGGATTTCTCGGCCAACGCCGCCCACGAGCTCCGCACGCCGCTGGCGACGTTGCGGGCCCAGGTCGAGAGCCTGCTCGAGCCGGGCGAGCGCCAGGCGGCCAGCGAGGAGTTCGAACGGCTGGGTCGACTGATCGCCCAGCTCCTCGCATTGGCCGAGGCCGAGGGCGGCGCCTTGGACGCCGATACGCGCTTCGACCTGGTCGCGCTGTCGCAAGACGTGGCCAGCGATATGGCCAGCTTCATCCTGTCCAGCGGTCGGACGCTCAGCTTCGACAGCGCGGTCCAGGCGCTCACGCTCGACGGCCAGGCCGGGCTTGTGGAGACGGCTCTGCGCAATCTGCTTGAGAACGCCGTCCGCCATACGCCTCCCGGCGTCGAGATCCTCGTGGCGGTCACCGCCGACGCCGTGGTGCGGGTCAGTGACGATGGGCCTGGCGTGTCGGACCAAATCCGGGATCGGGTGTTCGAACGCTTCAGCCGTGGGAACCCAAACGGGGCTGGCGCTGGCCTGGGCCTGTCGATCGTGCGCCAGATCATGGAGCGGCACGGCGGCGTGGCGCGGTTGGCTTCCGTCGAGCGCGGCGCGTGTTTCGAGCTCGATTTCCGGCCGCAAGGCCATCGCGGCGATCAGTCGGTCGCGCCGGTTCCCGCGGGCGGTAACCGGACGGCCATGTAGCCCAGACCCCGGAGGGCGCGGATCGTCACGTCGGCGCCCAGCTCGGCCATCTTGCGGCGCACGCGATGGACGTGCACCTGGATGGAGTTGTCGGTGTAGTCCTGGTCCAGGCTGTGCAGGCTGTCGCCTAGTTGAGCCTTGGTCACGACACGGTCGGGATGGCGCAGGAAGCGCTCCAGCACGATGCTTTCGCCCCGCGACAGCGGCAGGCGCGCCTCACCGACGCAAATCTCGCGCGCGCCTTGGTCGTACTCCAGGTCGCCGTAGCGCAGGACGTCGGCCGTCAAGGCCGGCCGACGTCCCAGCGCCCGCAGACGCGCCACCAGTTCTTCGATCGCGAAGGGTTTGATCAGATAGTCGTCGGCGCCGCGCTCCAGCCCCTGAACCCGCTGGTCGACGCTGCCCAGGGCGGTCAGCATCAGGACCGGTGTGCGCAGGCCGGCGGCGCGAGCCTGGGCCAGCAGGTCCAGCCCGTTTTCGCGACCCAGCATGATGTCGAGGATCACCACGTCGTAGGTCATGCTACGCCAGGCGTGCCAGCCGTCTTCTAGCGTGTCGAAGAGGTCGACCGTGAAGCCGGCCTTGACCAACGACCGGGTGGTCGCTTCGCCGAGCCGAACATTGTCCTCGATCAGCAGGGCGCGCATGGGTGTCAGAAGCTGTACAGCAGGGCGAAGACGAGTTGGCCCTGATTGGCGGAGCCCTCGCGGGCGACTATGGGGCTGTCGGCCGCACTGTCAACGAGCCGGCTATAGCCGCCCCGCGCCAGGGCGCTCCAGCGATCGCTGATCTGGTAACGCAGGCTGGCGCCGACATCCACGGACTCAACCCCGGCCTTGGCGGCGTAGGGCGTCAAGCCGCTGGCCGCAGCCTCGGTCGCCGAGACGCCGTAATAGGTCCGCATGTACTTGCGGTCGGCCCAGGTCGCCGAAGCGTCCACACCCAGGCTCCAGCGGTCGGTCAATTGACGGTCGTAAGCGACCTCGAAGTGCGCCAGCTTGCCTTCGTGGACCTTGCCGGTGTCGGTCAGGGCCTCGATCCCGACCGACAAGGCGTCCTGCCCGACGTCGAAGCGCTTGCGGATGAACACGCCGGCGTTCACGGCGGCGTCGATCTCGCCCAAACGGCGCACGGTCAGGTTCTTGATGTTATCGTCGCGGCCGCGCTCATAGGCGATCACCGGACCGGCTTCCACGAACCCGCCGGGTACGAGATTGGCGCGCAGCGAGGGGCCTTCGAGGGCCACGTAGTAGTCGCCCCGGCCATAGCGCAGGGCTACGAAGGGCAGGGGCTTGAACTCATAGTCCTTGGAGCCTTTGAACTCGGGGCGATAGGCGCCAGCCACGCCCAGGGACAGGCGCAGGCCGTCGTCGTCTTGGGCGCGCGCGGCGCTGGCCGCCGAAAGGATCAGGCTCAGGGTCAGAAGGGGGAGCTTCATCTTACTCAGGTCCGACAAGTCCGCGTTCGTGCGGCGGTCGGGCTATGCGAGCTCAAGCTTACATGGAGCTTTCAGTCGCACGCTTTGCGCGAGGGACGGCAGGTCCTCCGTCTTCTAGATCGCTTTTGGCGCGTCCACATTCTAGCCAAGCGCCAAGGTCCGCTTTTGGCGCCAAGCGGACCCGCATAACGTGATGCGCCAGGGTTTCTTCCGCCGGGCGCGGTTTTGCAGCCCCCTACCCCAGGTCCCACGCCGGCGAGGCGCTCGCCGCGCCGACGATCGAGGCGACGACATAGTCTTCGAGGGCTTCGTAGTATTTGCCCACGTGGAAGCTCTCGCCGACGCTGAGGATGAAGCCGGCCATCGCCGCCTTGGCGCCCAGGTCATCGCCGCCCAGCGCGCGGAAATAGGCCTCTTGCGACTGGATGTAGCGGAGCGCCGCCGGGACATCGACGCCGGCGCCCTGGGCCTCGGCCACGCCGATGATCTCGCCATAGGCCTTGGCCACGGCGTCGGCGAAGATGAGGCCGCCGTACTTGGACTCGAACGCGATCCGCCCCTCGCCGAACTTGCCCAGATTGACCGCGAAGTTGATGTAGCGGTTCTCGACGCTGAACCGGGCGTAGTAGCCGTCGGTCAGGTCGCTGGGATTGTCCGGCGAGTCGATCAGCCAGGTCATGCCCGCGCGGGTCGGGGCCGAGCCGGTGAAGAACGTGTAGGCGTCGTGCGCCACCCCGGTGGTCGGCGCCACCGCCTGGGTCAGGCGCTCCTCGAACAAAGGCTGGCTGATCAGGCCGGCCTTGTAGGCGGCGATGGCGGCGTTGACGTCGGCCAGCACCTGAGCGGCCGTGCTGGGCGCCAGCGTCCCGTCCGGCAGGGTGATCGTGGCGTTGGAGGTCTTGGTCGAGCTGGGCGTGATCTTCAGGCTTTCCAGCACCAGCTCGATCAGCTGGGCGGTCGGCCGGGTGGCGATGTCGGAGAGGGTCGGCGGACGCGTGGGCTCGGGGTCGGGCTGCGGCGCGGGCGTCAGGGCGCCGGCGTCGATGGTCACGGTCCGACCGCCCGCCGCGCTGACATTGCCCAACGCGTCGGTGGCGGTGACGGCGATGGCCTTGCTTCCCGCGCCCAGAGCGTCGATGTCGGCCTGGGTGACCGCATAGCTCCAGGTCGTGCCGCTGACGCTGGCGGTCTTGGCGACACCGCCCAGGGTGAGCGCCACCGTGGCGCCGGCCTCGATCGTCCCGCTCAGGACCAGGCCCGAGACCTCG
Source organism: Caulobacter sp. (assembly GCF_035254145.1). Lineage (GTDB taxonomy): Bacteria > Pseudomonadota > Alphaproteobacteria > Caulobacterales > Caulobacteraceae > Caulobacter. The sequence goes on from NZ_DATFAV010000249.1 coordinate 12,535, forward strand.
CCGGCGCTGATCCGGTCGTCGCCGGCCACCACCGCCAGGGTCGGCGCGGCGGGCGGGGTGTTGTCGATGGTGATGGTCTGGCCGCCGGTGAAGCCCGCCCCGTTCGCGTTGCCGGCCGCGTCCATGACGGCCCCGGCGTTCAGGTCCAGCCGCAAGGTCCCGCTGCCGGTGACCGAGTCGACATTGACCGTGTAAGTCGAGCCCGAGCCCGTGACGCTGGCGACCGTCCCGTTGGCCGAGCCGGTCTTGGTCAGGACGAAGTCGGCGGCGGAGAGACCGACCACCGCCTCGCTGAAGGTGATGGTGAACGCCTGGGTCGTGGCGTTGCTGACCGCCGCGCCGACGCGGGCGATCGACTGGACCAGGGGCGCGACCGCGTCGACCTTGACGTTGGCCAGGCCCGGCGGGGTGAAGCCGGTGACGACGGCGGCGCCGCCGGCCCCGTCCTTGATCGCGCCGCCGTTCAGGTTGATCGCATTGCCCAGCCCCACGCCGTCGGCGTCGGCGTCCCCCGCCTGGACGATGTAGCGGAAGGTGAGCGTGTTCGTGCCCGAGCCCGAAAAATAGCTGGCCTCGGCGGTCCCGCCGGAGTCGAGCGTCACGGTCAGCTTGGGCGCGCCGGTCAGCGTCACCGCCTCGCTGAAGGCGACGGTGAAATCGAGGGCCTCGCCGGCCTTGTAGGTTTTCGCGCCCGGCCCCGTGACCGAGGTGATGGCCGCCGACGCGGTGTTGACCAGCACGTTCGAGGTGGAGCCGACGGCGTTCAGCGTCAGGTTGGCGCTGTTACCGGCCGCGTCCTTCAACGTCCCGCCGTTCAGCCCCAGGGTTCCAACGGCGACTCCGTCGAGGTCCGTCTCGCCGTTCTGGACGGTGTAGCGGAACACCAGCGCCGAGCCGCCCGACCCGCTGACATAGGCGGCCTGGCGGACGGTCGAGCCGACGGTCAGCGCCAGTTGCGGCGCGCCGGTGACGGTGACCCCCTCGGCGAAATCGACGGTGAAATCCAGCGCCGCGCCGGCCTTGTAAACGCCCGCCGCGGGGACCGAGACCGAGGAGACGACCGGGTCGACCGCATCGACCCTCGCGCTCGAAGAGCCGCGGACGGTCAGCGAGGCGTCGTTGCCGGCCGCGTCCTTCAGCGTCCCGCCGTTCAGCGTCAGGTCGTTGATGCGGACGCCCATGGTGTCCTGGTCGCCGCTCTGGACCGTGTAGCGGAAGACGAGGGCGTTGCTTCCCGAGCCGATGACATAGTCGGCCAGGCGGGTGGCCGACCCCATCATCAGCGCCAGCTGCGGCGACCCGGTGACGATGACCGACTCGTTGAAGCTGGCGATGACGGTCAGGACGTCGCCGGCCTTGTAGAGTCCCGGCGCCGGAGCGTCGACCGAGAGGCTGAAGGGCCTCACGGCTTCGACCAGGACCGCCGCCGTGGACGCCAGATTGTTCAGGGTCAGGTCGGCGTCGTTGCCGGCCAGGTCCTTGACGGCCCCGCCGTTCGACGACAGCGAGCCGACCGTGATCCCGTTGGCGTCCTGCTCGCCGCTCTGGATCGTGTAGCGAAGGAGAAGGCTGCTGGTCCCCGACCCGCTGACATAGTCGGCGTAACGGACGCTGGTTCCGATCGCCAGGGCCAGGTGCGGCGCGCCCGTGACGACCACCGCCTCGCTGAAATTGACGGTGAAGTCGAGGTTCTGGCCCGCGATATAGGTCCCCGCCGAGGGCGCTCCGGTCATGGCGACCGTGGGGGCCACGGTGTCGACCAGCACGCCCGTGGTCGAGGCGACGTTGTTCAGGGTCAGGGTGGCGTTGTTGGTCGCCCCGTCCGCGATCGCTCCGCCGTTCAGCCCCAGGCCGCCGATGGTGATACCGTTGGCGTCCAGCTCTCCGTTCTGGACGGCGTAGCTGAAGACCAGGCTGTTCGTCCCCGAGCCGCTGACATAGCTGGCCTGGCGCCCGGTCGAGCCGATCGTCAGGCCCAGCTGCGGCGTTCCCGTGACGTAGACGGCCTCGTGGAAGGCGACGGTGAAGGTCAGGCTCTGGCCGGCGGCGTAGCCGCCGTCGGCGGGCGCGGCCACCGACGCCACCTTGGGCGCGGTGGCGTCGGCGACATAGCTGATCGTCTGGCCGCTGAGCGACAGGTTGTCGAAGCCGACGAGGCCGCTGGAGAACACGATCGTCAGGTCGGCGCCGGGCGTGGCGTCCAGGCCCACGCGCAGCACGGCGTTGGTTCCGTCCGTACCAAAGGCGGCCTGGCCGGCGGTCAGGCCCGCCCCGTCGCCCTGGGCGATGACGCCGCCCGCCACGACGTCGCGCAGCTTGATCGTGTCACCCGCCGAGAAGTCGGTGATCTCCTTGCGACCGCCATCGCCATCGGAGAAGTCGAAGGTGTCGTTCCCCTCGCCGCCGGTGAGCTTGTCGGCGCCCGCCCCCGGCTTCAGCACATCATCGCCCCGGTTGCCGCGAAGCTGGTTGTCCGCCGCGTTGCCGATCAGGGTGTCGTTGCCGAGGCCGCCCTGGACATTCTCGATCACATAGCGCGCATCCGAGCCGGCGATGATGATGTTGCCCGGCGGTTTGACCGCGGGGGCGCCATAGTCGAGCTGCGCATATTGCCCCCCCAGATCGCTCCAGTGGCCGGCGCGCAGGTCGATCGACAGGTCGGTGCTGTAGCCGCCGAAAAAGAGGGTGTCGTTACCGCCGCCATCAGACACCGTCTGGAAGACCACCGGCGCGGACGAGTCGAACATGTAGGTCGTATCACCGCTCGCGGCGTTGTTGGGACCGTACAGATACTGGATCGCCGCGATGTCGTTCCGCATCGGGCCACCGGGATAGTTGCCGTAGTCCATGCGGTACGGACCGTCGGTCTGTCCCGAATAGCTGAACTGGCTCATGACGCTGTCCGACATGTAGACGCTGTCGGAGAAGGGCGAGCCGTTGACGTCGGTGCTGGGCGCCTTCAGCCCCAGGGCCAGGCCGATCGTCTGCAGGACCAGGAAATACTCCCGGCTCCCGGCGTCCATCGCCGAGCCGTAGAGCATGCCGCCCAGCTGGATGTCTCCACCCTCGCGCGAGTCGTCCAGCGCCTGCGCCACCCGGGCATAGGTATTGTCCGGGCTGTCATACCAATAGATCGAGATGTCGGCGGAGGCCCCGTCGCTCACCTGGGTGAAGGTCAGGCCGCTGACATTGGCCCACTTCTGCAGGATCGCCAGGACGGCGGACTGGTCGCTCGAGGTCAGATTGTGGAAATAGCCCGCATTGACCGAATAGCCGACCTCGGAAGGGTTCTGCGGAAAGGCGACGGTGAGGCTCGCGCCGGCCCACTTGCGTCCGTAGAGCAGTTGATCGATCGAGGTCGTTCCGCTCAGGCCGTTCGCCGTCGTCGTCGTCATGAACGCGCACTCCACTCGTCATACGCCAGCGCCGCCCAGGCTCTGGCGTTCGGGTGGCGCTCTACTTTTGGGCGACTTCTCGGGGCCGGCTCGCGCGATGTCAAGCACACGCGGGGGGCGCCTCGCGACTCTGAGACACCTGGCGATTTTTCTGAGACGCCTAGTCTCGGCGGCCTCGTCGCGCCCTCCCCCTCGCCCTTCGCGCGCAAGACCGCTAAACCCGTCGGCATGGTTTCGCCTGCCGCGTCCCCCGCCCTGCCGCCTCTGGCCGCTCCATCCCGCTCGCGCGCGGGCAAGCGGCTGTCGATCGTCGCGCCCTGCTTCAACGAGCAGGAGGTGCTGGACCTGTTCTTCGATCGGATCGAGGATGAGCTCTCCCGGCTGGGCGTCGACTACGAGATCGTCTGCGTCAATGACGGCAGCCGGGACCACACCCTGGCGGTGCTGCTGCGCCGCCATCAGAGCGACCCGCGCGTCAAGGTCATCAACCTGGCCCGCAACTTCGGCAAGGAGACCGCCCTGTCGGCCGGGCTGGACGCGGCGACCGGCGACATGGTGGTGCCGATCGACGTTGATTTGCAGGACCCGCCCGAGCTGATCGGCAGTTTCGTCGAGGCCTGGGAGAACGGGGCCGACGTCGCCTACGGCGTCCGCGTCGACCGCAAGGCCGACTCGCCGCTGAAGCGCTTCACGGCCCAGGGCTTCTACCGTGCGTTCAACCGGCTGTCGGACGTCGACCTGCCCTACAACGCCGGCGACTTCCGGCTGATGGACCGGCGGGTGGTCGAGGTGCTGCGCCAGCTGCCCGAGCGCAACCGCTTCATGAAGGGGCTGTTCGCCTGGGTCGGCTTCCGGCAGGAGGCCATCCCCTACGCCCGCCCCGAGCGCGCGGCCGGGACCAGCTCGTGGCGTTACTGGAAGCTGTGGAACTTCGCCCTGGACGGCATCACCTCGTTCAGCACCGCGCCGATCCGGGTGTGGAGCTATGTCGGCCTGGCGGCCGGCGTGCTGGCGGCGGCCTGGGCCGGGATGATCATCCTACGCACCCTGCTGTTCGGCCGCGACGTGCCCGGCTATCCGTCGCTGATGGTGGTGATCCTGCTGGGCTTTGGCCTGCAGATGCTGGCGATCGGCGCGCTGGGCGAATACGTCGCCCGCATCTATCAGGAGGTGAAGGGCCGTCCGCTGTACGTGGTCATGGACCGCTACGGCTTCGGGTCGAACGAGGACGCCGGCGCGTGAGCGCCCTGCTGACGCCGGCCCGGCGCGAGTTCCTGATCTCGGCCCTGCGCTACGGCCTGGCGGGCGTGGTCAACACCCTGGTCGGCTTCTCGGTGATCGTGGCCCTGGACGTGGGGCTGCATCTCTCGGCCCACCTGGCCAACGCCGTCGGCTACGCGGTCGGGATCTGCGTCAGCTTCGCCTTGAGCAAGCTCTTCGTGTTCCGCGACCGCCAGGCCAGGCCCAAGGCGCCCGTCCGCTACGCCGTCGCCGTGGCCGTCGCCTTCGCCGTCAACCAGGGCGTCCTGACCCTGGCGCGCTGGGCCGCGCCGCACGGGACGGTCTTCGATGTGGCCGCCCAGGGCGCGGCGGTCGTCAGCTACACCGGGACCTTGTTCCTGCTCAGCCACTTCTGGGTCTTCGCCCACGACCCGAATTCGGGCAGGAAGGCCGCATGGAACGCCTGATCTACGACCGCATCCGCGACCTGGAGACCGACCACTGGTGGTTCGTCGGCCGGCGCAGGATCCTGCGCCGCCTGCTCCAGCGCCTGGCCCCGCCGCCGGGCGCGAAGATCCTGGAGGTCGGCTGCGGCGCGGGCGGCAACGTCCCCCTGCTGCGCGAGTTCGGGACCGTCGCGGCGCTGGAGCCGGACGACGAGTCGCGCGCCTACGCCGGCGAGCGCCTGGGCCTGGCGATCGACACCGGCCTCCTGCCCGACGGCCTGCCCTACGCGCCCGAGAGCTTCGACCTGGTCTGCGCCTTCGATGTGATCGAGCATGTCGACGACGACGCCGGCTCGGTCCGGGCCCTGGCGCGCCTGGTCAGGCCCGGCGGGGCGATCCTGACCACCGTGCCGGCCTATCCGTGGATGTGGAGCCACCACGACGTGCTGCACCATCACAAGCGCCGCTACCTGCTGCCGGCCTATCGCGCCCTGTTCGAACAGGCGGGGCTGACGGTCGAGGCGGCCACCTATTTCAACAGCCTGCTGTTCCCCCTGGCCGCCATCCAGCGCACGGCCAAGCGACTCCTAGGCGACCAAAGCGCCGACGACGCCATGCCGCCGGCCTGGCTGAACAAGGCCCTGACCGGCGTGTTCAGCCTGGAGGCCCCGCTGGCCACCGGCCCGGGCCTTCCCTTCGGCCTGTCGATCGCGGTGATCGCGCGGAAGGGAGCCTAGGAACTCCCGCGCCAAGGCGACGGCGCAAGGGTCCCGATAAACCCGACCTTCCCGGCGAACGCCGGGACCCAGATCGAACCCACGAGCGCTCCTCCCGCAGGAGCCGCGCGATGGCGCGCCATCCCAAATCTCACCGGATGAATCTACCCCCCGGCATTCGCCGGGAGGTCGGGCGCCGGGGAGGTCGGGGGTGTTGGAATATCCGGACCGGATCCTCGTCGCCGCCCCTACTTCAGCACCTTCAGCTCCTGCACGGCGATGCCCAGCTTGCGCGGATCGACGGCGGACGTCCGGGCGTCGGGCAGCTCGAACATGAACCACACCGGCTGGCCGGGCGCGACGACGTTGGCCGGAACGGTGAAGTGATACGAGTTGAAGGCGCCGACCTCGATGTTCTGCGTCTCCAGCCGATGCTCATTGGCGTAGAGCGTGACCCGCTGTGGCCGCAGCGGCTCGTCCGAGAAGGCGGTGGCCACCACCTCGAGATAGAAGCCGCTCGGGCGGATGGTCTCGGGCGCGTTCAGGGTGAACATGGCCTTGGCGCCGTTGGTCCAGATGCCCTTGCCGCCGGGGTCCAGCTCCGCCCAGCCGGAGATCAGGGCGGCGGGACGCGGGGGCTGGTCCAGGCGGATCGACGTCACCGGCTCGTGGGTGGCCGCCAGGGCCCCGGGCGCCACCGGCGCCAGCCCCTCGATGCCGCCCAGGTCGCGGCCGCAGATCACCCCGCGCTTGAAGCGATAGCAGTCGCTGCGCTGGGCGAACGGTTGCAGCGCGCCGCCTTCCAGCTGACCGTTGCTGGTGACCACCGTGATCCGGCGGTCGCCCGGGGCGGCGTCGCGGGTCAGGTCCAGCTGCAGGTCCTCGCAAGGGGCGTCGTTGCTGCGCGCCGTGCCGAAGGTGTTGGTGGTCCCGCCCGCCCGCTCGGCGACCAGCACCATCTGGCCAATGGCCCGCAGGTCGATCTGGGAGAGGCTGCAGTGGTAGCTGGGCCGGAACACCCACGGCCGCCCCCGGATCGCCGGGCTGGCGGCGAAGGCGGGCGGCATGTCCAGGGTGTCGGGCGCGCCGAAGGTGGTCCGCACGCCCTGGCGCAGCTCGCTGCTGTCATAGGCCTGGACGACCAAGGCCAGGCTCAGCAGAGCAAGGCCGATCCGGCGCGGCAGGCGGCTGACCTGGCTGATCGCCACGGCCAGCAGCAGATAGCCCGGCGTCCAGAAGAAGCGGCCGTGGGCGCGGTAGACGCTGATCATGTCGGCCAGCTTGCCGCTGGGCTTGGGGACGGCGGCCACGAAGTCCTTGCCGACATAGACGTTCCAGCCCACCGCCCAGGCGGCCAGCGCGGTCATGATCAGGATCAGCGGCCCCCAGCGCAGCCAGAAGACGGGCTTGGGCCGGCGGTGCGCGGCCGCGTCGAGCAGCAGCGGAGCCAGCATGATGGCGATCAGCGCCAGCGCGCCCACGCCCAGGAACTGGAAGCCCTCGAAGTACTGGCCGCCGTTGGGATCCAGCGTGCCGCGGAACCAGCCGCCCAGCCAGTCCTGGCCGAAGACCTTCGAGGCCTGGGGCCACACCGGTCCAAGGACGTTCATCGAATAATAGCCCAGCGCCGCAGCCCCGCCGCTGGCCGTCGTCCCGCCGCCGTAGCCCAGCACGAAGGCGGCCAGCAGGGTGGCCGCCACCACCGCGAGCGCGGCCGCGGGAACGCGCGTCCACGCGCCGTTACGGCGTTGCAGCAGCTCCGACAGCAGGGCCGCGCCGAAGCCGGCGCCGACCGGGACCAGGTGATAGGCGTGGATCCCCGTGGCCAGCGCCGCCAGGGCCGCGAAGAGTCCCACCCGCCTCCAGGTCAGGCCGAAGCGGATCGACGACACCGTCACGGCCAGGGCGAGCAGGATCACCCAGTGGCCGCTCAGCGCGATGTGGCCGAACTGCCGCGCGATCCAGGCCGGGAACAGCAGCGCAAACAGGCCGCCGATCAGCAGCGGCGCGCGATCGGTGACGCCCAGCCCCCGCAGCAGCGCGACCATCGACCAGGCCTGCAGCGGATAGGAGAGCATCAGGAAGACGCCCATCGGGTTGAACAGCGGCCCCAGGCCCGACGCCTTCAGCACGACCGACAACCACGGAACGCTGTCGCTGAACACGATCGACACCGGCGCCGGGGTCAGCCCCGAGACCATGGTGATCGGGAAGGTCCAGGGCTGGCGGACATAGGCCTCGTAGGCCGTCGTCATCGCCGCCATGTCGCCCTTGGGCAGGCTCCAGAACTTGGCCGTGGCCAGCGGAATGTCGAAGCCGAACATGAAGCCGCACAGCAGCAGCGGAACGATCGTCAGGACGGCGGCGAACGCGACCTGCTCAAGTGAAAAAGACTTCGGCGACCGCATGGATTCCCCTGGAAGACTGGGGTGCTGAATAGCATCGAACGCGCGCAGGGACACCCCGGGCAGAGCGCGCTGTCGCCTCCCAAGGTTGCGCTTGACGGGCGGCGCTCTCACATCCTTCCGATGACCGAACACCAAGCCACGCTGATCCTGATCGCCATCGCGGCGCTGCTCGTCCCGCTGGGGGTCTGGATCGTCGGGACCAGCAAGCGCGCCCGCCGCGCGATGGCGCCGATGGCCGGCATGCTGTTGCTGCTCGGCGCCTTCTTCACCGCCGATCCCCCGCCCCCTCCGCCGGCCGAAACAGCCGTGCCCCGGCCGGACGAGGACGATGAGCCATTGGATCCGGAGGGGCCCGCCTAAACGAAACCCGCCGCGACAGCGGTTGGGCTGTCGCGGCGGATGCTGTCTTCGCCCTCGCCCGTGAGAGAGAGGAACTTCGGTTACTGGTAGCTCTGCAGCGGGCGCACGTCCAAGGCCTCTTCCGGGGCGCCGGCGATGGCCTGGGCCGCCGCCAGGGCGCCGGCGGACGTCGTGTAGTAGGGCACCTTCATCATCAGCGCCGTGCGGCGGATCTCGAAGCTGTCCTCCAGCGCCTGCTTGCCCTCGGTGGTGTTGAACACCAGCTGGACGCCGCCGTTCTTCATCACGTCGACGATGTGCGGGCGGCCTTCCAGGACCTTCTTCACATGCTCGACCTTGAGCCCCTGGGTGGCCAGATAGGCCTGGGTGCCCTCGGTCGACAGGACGGTGAAGCCGGCCTGCTGCAGCAAGCGGACCGGCTCGACGATCCAGGGCTTGTCGCTTTCCTTGACCGAGACGAACGCAGCGCCCTTGGTCGGCAGCTTCACGCCGCCGCCCAACTGGCTCTTGGCGAAGGCGCGGGCGAAGGCCGGACCCATGGTCGCCTCGCCTTCGCGCTGCCAGTCCAGGCCCATGACCTCGCCGGTCGAGCGCATTTCCGGGCCCAGCACCGTGTCGACGCCGGCGAAGCGGGCGAACGGGAAGACCGCTTCCTTGACCGCGATGTGGTCGTAGGGAACGTCCTTCAGGCCGAAGCTGGCCAGGGTCTCGCCGGCCATGATCTTGGCGGCGATGGCGGCCACCGGCTGGCCGATGGTCTTGGCCACGAACGGCACGGTGCGCGAGGCGCGCGGGTTCACTTCCAGCACGTAGATGCGCGGGTTTTCGCCGTGCGGCTCCTCGATCGCGAACTGCACGTTCATCAGGCCACGGACGTTCAAGGCCAGGGCCATCTGCACCGTCTGGCGCTTCAGCTCCTCGATGGTCTCGGCCTTCAGCGAGAAGGGCGGCATCGAGCAGGCGCTGTCGCCCGAGTGGACGCCGGCTTCCTCGATGTGCTCCAGCACGCCGGCCACGAACACGTCCTTGCCATCGCACAGGGCGTCGACGTCGACCTCGGTGGCGCGGCTCAGATAGTGGTCCAGCAGGATCGGGTGCTCGAACGAGATCTCGCCGGTGTTGGCGATGTAGCGCTCCAGGTGGTCGTGGTCGCGGATGATCTCCATGCCCCGGCCGCCCAGCACGTAGGACGGACGCATCACGAACGGGAAGCCGATCTTCTCGCCTTCGGCCCGGGCCTCGTCCCAGGTACGGGCGATGGCGTTCTCCGGCTGGGCGATGTCGAGGCCGTTCAGCAGTTGCTGGAAGCGCTCGCGGTCCTCGGCCAGGTCGATGGCGTCGGGGCTGGTGCCCAGGATCGGCACGCCGGCCTCTTCCAGGGCGTGGGCCAGCTTCAGCGGGGTCTGGCCGCCGAACTGGACGATGACGCCGGCCAGGGTCCCCTTGCTCATCTCGACATGCAGCAGCTCCAGCACGTCCTCGGCCGTCAGCGGCTCGAAGTACAGGCGGTCGGAGGTGTCGTAGTCGGTCGAGACGGTCTCGGGATTGCAGTTGACCATGATCGACTCCACGCCGATCTGGTCCAGCGCGAAGGCCGCGTGGCAGCAGCAATAGTCGAACTCGATGCCCTGGCCGATCCGGTTGGGACCGCCGCCCAGGATCACCGCCTTCTTGCGGTCGGACGGGTCGCTCTCGCACTGCGGGACCTGGCCCAGGGCGCCGGTCTCGTAGGTCGAGTACATATACGGCGTCGAGGCCAGGAACTCGCCGGCGCAGCTGTCGATGCGCTTGAACACCGGGCGCACGTTCAGGGCCTGGCGGGCGGCGCGGATCGTCTTCTCGTCCGAGCCGGTCAGCTTGGCCAGACGCGCGTCGGAGAAGCCTTGGGCCTTCAGGGCGCGGAAGCCCGCGGCGTCCTTGGGCAGGCCGCCGGCGCGGACCCAGCCTTCCTGGCGGATCAGCTCGGCGATCTGGCGCAGGAACCAGGGCTCGTAGGAGCAGGCGGCGTTGACCTCCTCGACCGTCAGGCCGTGGCGGAAAGCCTGGGCGATGACGCGGATGCGGTCGGGCGTGGGCGCGCCCAGCGCGCGAATGACGGCTTCCTTGCCGGTGTCCGGATCATCGGCGCCGTCGATCAGCACCTCGTCGAAGCCCGACAGGCCGGTCTCCAGGCCGCGCAGGGCCTTCTGGACGCTTTCCTTGAAGGTGCGGCCGATGGCCATGACCTCGCCGACCGACTTCATGGCCGTGGTCAGCAGGGGTTCGGAGCCCGGATACTTCTCGAAGGC
>NZ_DATFAV010000250.1:0-11601 GCF_035254145.1 Caulobacter sp.
CGCGGGGGAGCATCTTCGCTCACGGAATCAACACCGTCGCGCCAGTCGTCCGCCGACCCTCCAGCGCCTCGTGCGCCGCCCGGGCCTCGGCCAGCGGGAAGGTCTGGCCGATGTCGATCTTCACCGCGCCCGACCTGATCACCGCGAACAGGGCCTCGGCGCTCTCGTCCAACTCTTCGGTCGTGACGATATAGTCAAACAGCTTGGGCCGGGTCACGAACAGCGACTTGCCGCCCAGTTCGAGCGGCGCGAACGGCGGCACGGGACCGGACGCGTTGCCGAAGGTGACCATCACGCCACGCCGCGCGAGGCTCTTGAGGCTGCCCGCCCAGGTGTCCTTGCCCACGCCGTCATAGACGACCGCGACGCCCTGGCCGGCGGTCAGTTCGGCGACCTTGGCGACGACGTCCTCATGGCCGTAGTCGATGACGTGATCCGCGCCGAGGTCACGGGCGATCGCGGCCTTGGCCCCGGAGCCGACGGTGGCGATGACGCTCGCACCCAGGGCCTTGCACCATTGCACCAGGATCTGGCCGACGCCGCCCGCGGCCGCATGGACCAGAACCACATCGCCCTGTTTCACGTGGAAACATCGCCGGACCAGGAACTCCGCCGTCATGCCTTTCAGCATGACCGCCGCCGCGGTCTCCAGGCTGACGCCCTCGGGAACCTTCACCGCGCGCTCGGCCGGAACGACCGCGGCCTCGGCATAGGCGCCCATCGTGCCGTTATAGGCCACGCGGTCGCCGATCTTGAAGCGGGTGACGCCATCGCCCACCGCTTCCACGACACCCGCCGCCTCGAGACCGATGCCGCTGGGCAGCTTCAGCGGATAGAGGCCGGAGCGGTGATAGGTGTCGATATAGTTCAGGCCGACGGCGGCGTGGCGCACCAGGATCTGGCCGGCGGCGGGCGAGGGGACCGGGGCCTCGACCGCCTCCAGCACCTCCGGACCGCCGGTGCGGGAGATCTGGATCGCCAGCATTAAGCGAGGGCCTTCTGGAAGAAGGTCAGGCTGCGACCGTTGGCCTTGGCCGCGTCCGCCGCGTCATAATGAGCCCCGCCCTCGCGCGCGAAGGCGTGGTCGCGGCCGGCATAGGTGTGGATCTCGATCTGCGGGTGATCCTTCAGCGCCTGCAGGATGACCTGCTGGGCTTCCGGCGGCACGAACTGGTCCTTCTCGGCGATGTGCATCAACAGCGGGTGGGCCAGCTTTTCCGCCTCGCCCACGTGCTTTTCGATGCCGACCCCATAGTAGGAGACCGAGGCGTCGACGTCGGTCCGGGTGGCGGTCAGGAAGGCCAGCAGCCCACCGAGGCAATAGCCCACCGCGCCGACCTTGCCGTTGACGCCGGACAGCTTGCGAGCGGCCGTGATGGTGGCGTCGATGTCGCTGACGCCCGCGTCGACGTCGAAGGCGTTGAACAGCTCGAACGCCCGCTTCCACTCAGCTTCGGACTGGTCGGTGATGTCGATCCCCGGTTCGATCCGCCAGAACAGGTCGGGGCAGATGGCGACATAACCCTGGGCGGCCAAGCCATCGCAGATATCGCGCATGACCTTGTTGACGCCGAAGATTTCCTGGATGACGACGATGGCGGGGGCCGAGGCCGCCTTGGGCCGCGCGACATAGGCGCTGAAGTCGCCATCTGGCGTGGTGATCGTGAGGGTCTCGCTCATCGGGGCTCTCCGTCGTTCCAGGTCCCCGTCGGGACCAATGTGACTTTCGACCAAAGCGCTCTAACCTGCGCCGACGGGCTAGGCCCATAACAATATCGTGCCCTGACCGAAGGGAACCACCATGAAGATGACCATCGAGATCGACTGCACGCCCGTCGAGGCGCGCGCCTTTCTGGGGCTGCCCGACGTCAGCGCCTTGAATGAGCATCTGGTCAAGGAGATGCAGGGGCGCATGGACGCCAACATGGCCATGCTGGCGCCCGAGGAGCTGATGAAGAATTGGATGGCGTTCGGGGCCGGGGCCCAGGAGTCGTTCCGCAAGCTCATGACCGCGGCCGCGGGCGCGGCGGTCGGCAAGCCCGACTGATCATGGTCGATACGATCTTCGCGCCCGCCACGGCGACGGGACGCGCGGCGGTGGCCGTCATCCGGATCTCTGGCCCGGACACCCTGCGCGCCGTGACGGCCTTGGCGGGCAGGGCGCCGGCCCCGCGTCTGGCGGCGTTGCGAAAGCTCCGGCATGACGGTGTGGATCTGGACGAGGCGCTGGTCCTGCGGTTCGAGGGACCGGCCAGCTATACCGGCGAGGACAGCGCCGAGTTTCACGTGCACGGCGGTAGGGCCGTGGTCGAGGCCGTACTCTCGGCCCTGTCGGACCTGGGCCTGCGCCTGGCCGAGCCCGGTGAATTCACCCGCCGCGCCTTCGAGAACGGCAAGCTGGACCTGGCCCAGGCCGAAGGGGTCGCGGATCTGATCGACGCCGAGACCGAGGCGCAGCGGCGGCAAGCTCTGGGTCAGGTCGGTGGGGCGCTCAGCCAGCGCTATGAGCGGTGGCGTGACCTGCTGGTCCAGTCCCTGGCCATGCTGGAAGCGGCGGTCGACTTTCCCGACGAGGACCTACCCGAGGAAGTGGCCGAGCGGGCCCGGCCGGGCCTGCGGGTGCTGAGCGCCGAGCTGGACGCCGCCCTGGCCGACGTCTCCCGTGGCCGCCGCGTGCGGGATGGCTATCGCATCGCTCTGGTCGGCGCGCCGAACGCGGGCAAGAGCACCTTGCTGAACGCCTTGGGCCAGCGTGACGCGGCCATCGTCACGGACACGCCGGGGACGACGCGAGACGTGATCGAGGTTCCGCTGGTGCTCGGTGGTTACAAGGTTCTGGTCGCCGACACGGCCGGGATCCGCGAGACCTCGGACGCCATCGAGGCGGAGGGTGTCCGCCGCGCCCAAGCCTGGGCTGAAGAAGCCGATCTAAGGCTTTGGGTCGTCGATGGGTTTCACGTGAAACATACGGTGAAGCTTGAAGCGACGATCCGGTCTGGCGACTGGCTGATCCTGAATAAGGCCGACATCGCCGATGCGGCCCTACTGGACGAGGCGGAGCAGGCCTGGGCTGAGAGAGGGCTTCGAGTCGTGAGGCTGTCGGCGCGATCCGACGCGGCCGTGGCGGCGGTTCGGGATGACTTGGCGACCCACGTGGCCGAGGCGCTCTCCGGCGCAGAGTTTCCCGCCGCGACGAGGCTGCGACACGCCGAGCGGCTGCGGGAGGCGCGGGGCTATCTCGTTCGCGCGCTCTCCGAGGTTGGCCTGGAGGTCGAGCTGGCGGCCGAAGACGTCCGGCTTGCCGCCCGGGCTCTGGAGAAGATCACTGGCAGGGTTGATCCCGAGGATGTGCTGGGGCGGGTCTTTTCCACCTTCTGCATCGGCAAGTGATGTTTCACGTGGAACCATCCCCATATCGTCCACAGCGCGCTCACAGCTGCGGCAGGGGTGTTTCACGTGAAACGCCGATGAGTCACATCGACCCTCTCGCCTGATTGGCGTATAAACCGAGTCCAACGCCCCCGCCCGTTCGGGGGCGTTCGCATTGAGGCCCGTTCGTTGTCCAGCACCTGGGATGTCATTGTCATCGGCGGCGGCCACGCCGGCTGCGAGGCGGCGGCGGCCTCGGCGCGCGCGGGCGCGCGCACACTGCTGCTGACTCACAAGCTGGAAACGATCGGCGAGATGTCCTGCAACCCGGCCATTGGCGGTCTGGGCAAGGGCCATCTGGTGCGCGAGATCGACGCCCTGGATGGTGTCATGGGGCGCATGGCCGACAAGGCCGGCATCCAGTTCCGGATGCTGAACCGCTCCAAGGGACCAGCCGTTCGTGGCCCCCGTTCGCAGATCGACCGCCGGCTCTATCGCGAGGCGATGCAGGCCGAGCTGGCCGCCACGGAAAACCTCGACATCATCGCCGCCGCCGTCGAGGACCTGATCGTCGAGGACGGCCCGAATGGAAAGCCTAGGGTCGCCGGCGCGATCGATGGGGAGGGGCGGTCATACCGCGCGCCCCGCGTGATCCTGACCACCGGCACCTTCCTGAAGGGGGTCATCCATCGCGGCGAGGATCGCATTCCCGCCGGCCGGGTCGGCGATCAGCCGGCCATCGGGCTTTCGGATCGCCTCTATGGCCTGGGTTTCGACATGGGCCGCCTGAAGACGGGCACGCCCGCGCGGCTGGACGGCAAGACGATCGCCTGGGAGCGCCTCGAGAGCCAGGCCGCCGATGAAGAGCCGGTTCCGTTCTCTTACTTGAACGACCGGATCGACGTCCCGCAGATCGCCTGCGGCGTGACCTTCACGACCGAAGAGACCCACCGGATCATCGCCGAACGGATCGGGGAGTCCCTGGTTTATAGCGGCCGCGCCACGGGCGTCGGCCCGCGCTATTGCCCGTCGATCGAGGACAAGGTCGTCCGCTTCGCCGACAAGACCAGCCACCAGATCTTCCTGGAGCCCGAGGGGCTGGACGATCCCACCGTCTATCCGAACGGCATTTCCACCTCGGTCTCGGAAGAGACCCAGCTGCTGTTCCTGCGCACCATTCCGGGCCTCGAAGCCGTCGAGGTCATCCGTTACGGCTATGCGATCGAATACGACTATGTCGATCCGCGCGAACTCTACGCCACGCTGGAGACCAAGCGTCTGCCGGGCCTGTATCTGGCCGGCCAGATCAACGGCACCACGGGCTATGAAGAGGCCGGCGCCCAGGGCCTGGTCGCGGGCCTGAACGCGGCCTTGGCCGAGCAGGGCAGGGAGCCCGCCGTCTTCGCGCGCGACGAGGCCTATATCGGCGTGATGATCGACGATCTGGTCACCCGTGGCGTCACCGAGCCCTATCGGATGTTCACCAGCCGGGCCGAGTTCCGCCTGACCCTGCGCGCCGACAACGCCGACCAGCGCCTGACCGATCGCGGGATCGCGCTGGGCGTCGTCGGCGAACGCCGGGCGCGGGCCTGGGCGGAGAAGAAGGCGCGCCTGGAAGCGGCGCGGGCTTTCGCCCGTTCTGTCAGTCTCACTCCGAACGAGGCCGTGAAGGCTGGGTTCAAGGTCAATAGCGACGGCGTCCGCCGCGACATCTTCGCCATGCTGGCCTATCCGGACGTGACCCTCGACGACCTGGGCCGCATCTGGCCCGAGGTTTTCACGTGGAACACCGATGTGCGCGAGCAGATCGAGATCGAAGCGGCCTATGCCGGCTATCTCGACCGCCAGCGCGCCGACGCAGAGTCGCTGCGCAAGGACGAGGACCTGCGCCTGCCCGCCGACCTGGACTATGCCGACATCGGCAGCCTGTCGAACGAGGTGCGCGAGAAGCTGGCGCGCGTGCGGCCGCTGACCCTGGGCCAGGCGGCCCGCATCGAGGGCGTGACGCCGGGAGCGCTGACCGCGCTGCTCGCCCACGTGAGGCGCGGCCGTGCAGCCTGATCTCGCCGACCCCCCTGTCCTGGACGCCGCCGGCTATCAGGCGTTGACTGGCGCCAGCGACGCCCAGATTGCTGATCTGGCCCGCTTTCAGGATCTGCTCGCCGAATGGAACGAGGTGATGAACCTCGTCGGCCCGCTGACCATCGCCACCTATTGGACCCGCCACGTGCTGGACAGTTCCCAGCTGCTCGCCCTGGCGCCGGAGGCCCTGACCTGGGCCGATCTGGGCGCGGGAGCCGGCCTGCCCGGCGTCGTACTGGCCATACTCCTGAAGGGTAGGGCCGGGGCGAAGGTCCACCTGGTCGAATCCATGGCCAAGCGCTGCCGGTTCCTCGAGGTGGTGGTCAAGGACCTGGACCTGCCGGCCGAGATCCACAACGTCCGGGCCGAGGACCTGAAGCTGAGGGTCGACGTCGTCACCGCGCGCGCCTGCGCGCCGATGACCAAGCTTCTCGGCTTCGCCGAACCCTATCTGTATCGGGGCGCGACCGGTCTCTTCCTGAAGGGGCAGGACGTCGCCGCCGAGCTTACGGAAGCCCGCAAGGCCTGGTCGTTCGCCAGCGACTTGCTTCCCAGTCAAAGCGACCCCCGCGGTCGGATCGTTCAAGTGAAGAGGCTTTCCCGTGTCCGCTAATCCTCTCCGCGTCCTGGCCATCGCCAACCAGAAGGGCGGCGTCGGCAAGACCACGACCGCGATCAACCTCGGCACGGCCCTGGCGGCCTGCGGGGAGCGGGTGCTGCTGATCGACGCCGATCCGCAGGGCAACTGCTCGACGGGTCTGGGGATCGGCCGCACCCAGCGCCGCACGACCCTCTATGACGTGCTGATGGGCGAGTCGCCTGTGGTGGACGCGGCCGTGAGGACCGAGCTGCCCGGGCTGGACGTCATACCGGCCGACGCCGACCTCTCCGGCATCGAGATCGAACTGGGTCAGACCGCGCGCCGGTCCTACCGCCTGCGCGACGCCCTGGAGGCCATACGCGCCAACGGGCCCTACACCTATGTGCTGATCGACTGCCCGCCGTCGCTGAACGTGCTGACGGTCAACGCCATGACCGCCGCCGACGCGGTGTTCGTGCCGCTGCAGTGCGAGTTCTTCGCCCTGGAGGGCCTCACCCAGCTGATGCGGACGATCGAGCGCGTGCGCGGCAGCCTGAACCCCCACCTGGAGATCCAGGGCGTGGTGCTGACCATGTACGACCGCCGCAACAGCCTGTCGGAGCAGGTGGCCAAGGACGTTCGCCAGCACTTTGGCGACAAGGTCTATGACGCGGTGATCCCGCGCAACGTCCGGGTTTCGGAGGCGCCGTCGTTCGGGAAGCCCGTGCTGCTGTACGACCTGAAGTGCGCGGGCAGCCAGGCCTACCTGAAGCTGGCCCGCGAAGTGATCAGCCGCGAACGTGACCGCCAGGCGAAAGCCGCCTGATCTCGGGTCGCCTGATTCAAGTCCTGAGTATCGAACCTAAGCTTGACTGAGATTGTGATGGAGTCCGTCGTGGTGGGAGAGCCGGGTATGGCCGAAGGGCGTCGTGGTCTGGGGCGTGGTCTGTCCGCCCTGCTGGGCGAGGTCGAGTCCGCCCCCGCCCAGGCGCCAGGCGACGCGTCGGCCGGGTCGCGCGAGGCGCCGATCGAGATTCTGAAGCGCAATCCCGATCAGCCACGCCGCACCTTCCGTGAGGAGGATCTGGAGGACCTGTCTAACTCGATCCGCGAGAAGGGCGTGCTGCAGCCGATCCTGGTGCGGCCTTCGCCCGACTCTCCGGGGGAATACCAGATCGTCGCCGGCGAACGCCGTTGGCGCGCGGCCCAGCGCGCGGGCCTCCGCACCGTGCCGATCATGGTGCGCGAGCTGGACGACCTGGCGGTGCTGGAGATCGGCATCATCGAGAACGTCCAGCGCGCCGACCTGAACGTTCTCGAAGAGGCGCTCTCCTACAAGGTGCTGATGGAGAAGTTCGAGCGCACCCAGGAGGCGATCGCCCAGACCATCGGCAAGAGCCGCAGCCACGTCGCCAACACCATGCGTCTGCTGGCCCTACCGGATGAGGTGCAGTCCTACCTGGTCAGCGGCGAGCTGTCGGCCGGTCATGCCCGCGCTATCGCCGCGGCGGCCGATCCGGTGGCCCTGGCCAAGCAGATCATCGCCGGCGGACTTTCGGTGCGTGAAACCGAAGCCCTGGCCCGCAAGGCGCCCAATCCGACCCCGACCAAGAACAAGGGCGGCCGCCCGCCCCGGGTGAAGGACACCGACACCCAGGCGCTGGAAGCGGACCTCTCGTCCGTGCTGGGCCTGGACGTCTCGATCGACCATCGCGGCGGAGCCGGGTCGCTGACCATCAGCTATGCGACGCTCGAGCAGCTCGACGACCTCTGCAATCGACTGACCCGCGGGGTCTGATCTTCGATCTGTTCAGGCGCACCTAAAAAGCGTGCGAACGCCCGATTTTCGGGCCTTTCAAAATCGCCTCTGTCGAGCAGGAAACGGCGCCTCTTCGTACTCCGGGAGGCGCCGTTTTCGTGAGACGAGGGCGGTGCACGGTGATTTCGGGCGCAAATGCTTGTGCTGTAAGGGTTTCCCGAAAAGCGTCCACAAGCGCGCAAAGAGGGTGTTTCAGGCGGCTTTGGGCGGCTCCTCGTGTACTTCAGCGCGATCACACACAAATCGTCTTCCTGGGCCTTGCGCCCAGGAAGGCGGGTGTATGCGCGGCGTCCCTACAGCCCCAGCCGCCGCGCGCGCCCCGCGATCATCAGCGCCAGGCGCTCGGCGATCAGCTGATCGGGTGAGCCGGAGGTCTTGCAGGCGCGGTCGGCGGTCAGCACCTCGCCCTGGATCTCCAGGATGGCCTCCAGGTTCCAGGCCCGGGCCTGACGCAGGAACTCGCGCTCCTGCTTCCAGAAGACACCGGCGGCCTTGGCGGCGGCCTGCAGGTCGACGCCGTTCTTGTGCAGGGTCAGGACGCGCCGCAGGCGGCCCAGATAGTAGCTCATGGCCCGGACGGCCGCCGGGCCGCCCTCGCCCTCGGCGGCGGCCCGGCGCAGGGCCGCCTGGGCCGCGCCGATCTTGCCGCCGAACGCGTCGGCGGCCGCGTCGCTCAGCGAGGCCTCGGGCTCGACGCCTAGGAAATCGGTCAGGTCGGCGGCGGTGGCGTTGATCCCGCTGCCCGGGCCCAGGAACAGCGCCAGCCGCTCGATCTCGGCGCGCGCCACGCCGCGCTCCTTGGGCAGGCGCGAGACGAAGAGATCCAGGGCCTCGCTGTTCAGGCTGACCTTGTCATGGGCCAGGGTGTCGCGGGTCAGGCGGGCCAGGTCCCCGGCCTCGTCCTCGTAGCAGGGGATGACGGCGCAGCCGTTGGCCTTCTCGCCGACCTTGCGCAGCTGGGAGTCGCGGCCCAGGGGCCCGGCCTCGATCAGGAAGAAGGCGTCGGGATTGAGCTGGCCCTCGACGTGGCGGGTGACGGCCTCGGCGGCGGTCTTGTCGGGGCCGGCCTTCTCGCCGCTCAGGCGCAGGCGAACCAGGCGACGGCCGCCCATCATCGACAGGGCGGAAAGCTCATCCTCCAGCTTGGCCGGATCGGCATCGAGGTCGCTCTCGGTCAGTTGGGCGGTGTCGAAGGGGTCGTCAGGGCGCTCGACCACGCGCTTGGCCAGGGCGTTGGCCCGATCGCGCACGACGCCTCGATCCTTGCCGTAGAGGACCACGGCCCGGATGTCCGGGGTCGGCTCCTTCAGGAAGCGTTCGACGTCCGGACGCTTGGAGAGGATCATTGGAGCCCGCCGTGTTCAGATGCCTGAACGCGATAGGCAGGCTCCGTCTTCAGGACCCTAGAGCGCGTCTTCACGCGCTCTAGGCCTTCTTCTTGTCGCCCGCCAGCCAGGTGGCGATGTCCAGCTGGATCTTGCGGGCCGCCTCGGTGGCCGCGCGCTCCTGGCCGTCCTGCTGGGCCGCGATGGCCGCATAGGGCTGGTCGGCCGAGTCGTAGGTCACCGACACCTCGGTGAGGCCCTTGTGGACCTCCGAGCCCGACTTGGCGTCCAGCAGCCGCCAAGTGACGCTCATCCGCAGCTCGTAGCGGTTGGCGACATTGTCCAGGCGAACGCCGCGCGCGAAGCGTTGCTCATTGACCGCGAAGGCCAGCTTGTAGGTCGCCGGGGTCCCCTGCCGGTGGGCCAGAGCGTCGTCTAGCTGCTCGCGCAGCAGATAGCCGCCACGGCCTTCGGACGCGATGGTCTCGATGCTGGCCAGGTCGCCCTCGACGCCCGGGCGGGCGTAGAGGGGCGTGAAGCCACAGGCCGAAAGAGCCGTCGTCGACAGCGCCACGAGCGAAAGTCTCAGAGCGCCGATCATCAGGAAGCGTTTCATCGGTCTCAGTTGGCCACGATGTTGACGATGCGATCCTTCACCACGATCACCTTGCGGACCGTGAGGCCCTCAAGGTGGGCCATGACGTTCGGATCCGCCAGAGCGATTTTCTGGACCTCGTCCTCGGCGGCGCCGGCCTTGACCTTGATCTCGCCGCGACGCTTGCCGTTGATCTGGATCGGCAGGACGCGCTCGTCGTCCGCGGCCAGGGCCGGGTCGGCCTTGGGCCAGGGCGCGTTGACGACCATGCCGTCCCCGCCGATGCGGGCCCAGGCCTCTTCGGCCAGGTGCGGGGTGAACGGGGCGACCAGGCGAGCCAGGATGTTCAGTGCCTCGGCGCGGGCCGCCAGCACGGCGTTGCTGGCGCCCTCAGCCGGGGCCGCCTTCAGGGCGTTCAGGAACTCGTACAGGCGCGCCACGCCGCTGTTGAAGCGGAAGCCCTCGATGCTGTCGGTCACGAAGCCGATCAGCTTGTGGGCCGCCTTGCGCAGCGCCAGGGCCGCTTCGTCGCCGTCGTCATGGGCGAAGTCGCCGGCCGGTTGGCTGTCGAACTCGTTCCACAGGCGGTGGGTGAAGCGCCACGAACCCTCGACGCCCGAATTGGTCCACTGGACGTCGCGTTCGGGCGGGCTGTCGGACATCACGAACAGGCGGGCGCTATCGACGCCGTAGGCTTCGAAGATGTCCTCGGGCGCGACGACGTTCTTCTTGGACTTCGACATCTTCTCGACGTCGCCGATGACGATCGGCGCGCCGGTCTTGGCGTGCTTGGCCGAGCGCGTATTGCCTTCGGCGGAGATCACCACCTCCGACGGCTCGACCCATTCGCCGGCCTCGTTCTTGTAGGCCTCGTGGGTGACCATGCCTTGGGTGAACAGGCCCGCGAACGGCTCCTCGACCGACAGCAGGCCCTCGTCCTTCAGGGCGCGGGTGATGAAGCGGGCGTACAGCAGGTGCAGGATCGCGTGCTCGACGCCGCCGATATACTGGTCGACCGGCAGCCAGTGGTCGGCCGCATCCTTGCCCACCGGCTCGGCGGCGTGGGTGTCGGCGAAGCGGGCGAAGTACCAGCTGCTATCGATGAACGTATCCAGCGTGTCGGTCTCGCGTTCGGCCTTGCCGCCGCACGAGGGACAGGTGGTGTGGCGCCAGGTCGGGTGGCGCAGCAGGGGGTTGCCCGGCTTGTCGAAGGTGACGTCCTCGGGCAGGGCGACCGGCAGCTGGTCCTCGGGAACCGGCACGACGCCGCAGTCGGCGCAGTGGACCACCGGGATCGGGCAACCCCAGTAGCGCTGGCGCGAGACGCCCCAGTCGCGCAGGCGATAGACCGTCGCGCCCTGGCCCTGGCCGGCCGCCTCGATGCGCGCCACGGCCTCGGCCTTGGCGGTCTCGACGTCCATGCCGTCCAGGAACTCGGAATTGAAGATCTTGCCGGGCCCGACATAGGCCTCCTTGCCGACCTGGAAGGTCGCCGGGTCCTCGCCGTTCGGCAGCACCACGGGCTTGACCGGCAGGTCGTACTTGCGGGCGAAATCCAGGTCGCGCTGGTCGTGGGCCGGGCAGGCGAAGATCGCGCCCGTGCCGTAGTCCATCAGGATGAAGTTGGCGATCCAGACGGGCAGGGTGATCGACGGGTCCAGTGGGTGCTTGATCCGCAGGCCGGTGTCGTAGCCCAGCTTTTCGGCGCTCTCGATCTCGGCTTCCGAGGTGCCGCCCTTGCGGCAGTCGGCGATGAACTGCTGAACCTCGGGGTTCTCGATGCCCAGGCGTTCGGCCAGCGGGTGCTCGGGCGCGATGCCGACGAAGCTGG
>NZ_DATFAV010000251.1:0-2973 GCF_035254145.1 Caulobacter sp.
GCGCATGAGCTTTTCCACGCTTGGAATCCCGGTCGCCTGGGCGAGCCGATCGGCCCAAGCGGATACTGGCTCAGCGAAGGCTTCACCGACTTCTACGCCCGCCGACTTCTGCGACGCGCGGGCCTGATTTCGTCGGCGGCGTTCGCCGGGCTCTGGAACGAGTCGCTTCGAGCTTATGGCGTCTCGCCGGCCCGGACGATGCCCGGCGCGCGGGCCGCCGAGGTGTTCTGGACAGACCCCATCGCCGAGAAGATCCCCTATCAGCGCGGTGCGATGCTCGCTGCCCTCTGGGATTGGCGCCTGCGCCAGCGTGGCCTCACCCTCGACGCCGTCCTCCGCGCGCAGGCGGAGACCTTTCGAAAACGTCCGAACGCTTCACTGACGGAGCTGTTCGTCGCCGAAATGATTAAGGCGGGCCTCGACATTCGCGAGGACCTGGCTCGCCATGTCGACGAAGGCGCGACGATCGAGCTGCCCCAGGACGTTTTCGCACCTTGCGGCAAACTGGAGACCGTCACAGCGCCCAGCTTCGAACTCGGCTTCGAACCCGAACCGACCTCGGACGGGTTTTTGAAGGTCTCCCGGATCAAACCCGGTAGCGCCGCCGAACGCGCAGGCCTTCGCGACGGGATGACCATTGTGCGCAAGATCTCCGGCGCCAACGGGGATTCAACCCGGCCGTACGAATTGCTGATCCGGTCCACGGATGGCGCGATCCGGACGGTCCGCTTTCTCCCCCAGGGCGATGGGGCCGTTCGATACCAGAGCCTGACGCTCGATCCGGAGGGCGGAACGAACGCCTGCGATTTTCGATAAACACGCGACGCCTCCGAGCGAGGCGCCGCGATATCGCCCCTTACCCCAGCGCCTTCTTGTAGAGCGCCAGCAGGTTGCTCCAGGCCTTTTCGGCGGCTTCTTCGTTGTAGACCTGGCTGCCCTTGACGGTCCAACCGTGGGCGGCGCCGGCGAAGACCTCGACCTGGGCCGGACGCCCCGCCTCGGCGAAGGCGGCTTTCAGCTTGTCCTTGGCCGTCGGGTCTTGCTTGTCGTCGTTGTCGGCGATCTCGATCAGGTACTGGGCGTGGGTCTTGGGGATCAGCAGGTGCGGACTGTCGGGATTGTCGGCGACGAGGCCCGCGCCGTGGAAGCTGGCGACGGCGGCGATCCTGCCCGGGGCGGCCGCGGCGGCGCGGAACGACAGCGGCCCGCCCATGCAGTAGCCCTGCACCCCGATCTTCTTGGCCTTGTCGGTCTGCGGCTGGGCGTCGAGGAAGGCGACATAGGCGGCGGCGTCCTTGAACGTGCCAGCCGGCGTCACCGAGGCGCGCATCGGCGTCAGCTTGGCGCGATCGTCGGGATTGGCGAAGTTGAACGCGCCTTCGATCACCGGGGCCTTCTTGACCCGGTAATAGAGGTTGGGGACCAGCACCACATAGCCGGCGGCGGCGAGCCTGCGGCCCATGTCGCGGAACACCGGCCGCAGGCTCATCACGTCGGGCCAAAGCAGCACGGCCGGCCACTTGCCCCCAGCTTTTTGGCCCTTTGCCTTGGGATAGAACAGCGCCGCGTCGGTGACGCCGTCCGGCGTCTTGATCTCGACGTCCTTCTCCTCGACCGCGTCGTCGGCGCGGGCGACCGTGGCGACACCGGTTAGGGCGGCGGTCATCAGGCCGAAGGTTCGGCGAGAGATGCTGGGATCTTGAACAAGGCCGGGGTGGATATCGTCATCGCACATGGCGGTCTCCTCCTGAACGCGAGGGACGCACCCTATAACCGTGTTCTCCGTTCGACTACCGGGTCTGATAGGTCGCCTTGCCGGGTAGCAGCAGGTCCTGCTTGCGGGCGTCGCACAGGGCGTAGCTGAAGCCCGACTGAATCGCCCAGGCCCCGACCTCACCCTGCTTGTTGATCGCCAGGAAGCCGACCTGGATGTCCTTGGCCTGTGGCTTCTTCTTGAGAATCCGCTCGACGGCCTCGCGACAGGCGGCCTGCGGCGAGCGGCCCTGGCGCATCAGTTCGACCACCAGGAAGCTGCCGACATTGCGGATCACCTCCTCGCCGACGCCGGTCGAGGTGGCCCCGCCGACCTCGTTGTCGACATAGAGGCCCGCGCCGATGATCGGGCTGTCGCCAACGCGGCCGCGCATCTTCCAGGCCATGCCGCTGGTGGTGCAGGCGCCGGCGATGTTTCCCTTGGCGTCGATGGCCAGCATGCCGATGGTGTCGTGATTGTTGGCCCCGCCCGGCGTGCCGAGCTGGCCGGTGGTCTTGCCGTAGTCGCCCACTTCGCTGTTGGCCCTGGGCTGGTACTTGGCGTCCTTCTTCCACGCTTCCCACGCTGCGGCGGATTCCGGCGTCAGCAGCTCTTCGTACTGAAAGCCTTGTTCGATCGCGAACTGCAGGGCTCCTGCCCCGACCAGCATCACGTGCGGCGTCCTCTCCATCACCCGCCGAGCGACCGAGATCGGATGGGCGATGTGCTCCAGCGCCGCGACCGAGCCGCAGTTGCCCAGGGCGTCCATGATGCAGGCGTCCAGCGACACGTGGCCGTCTCGATCCGGATAGCCGGCCCGACCGACGCTGTGGTTCTTGAGGTCCTGCTCGGGCACGCGCGCGCCGGCCTCGACGGCGTCGAGCGCGCCGCCGCCCTTGGATAGCACCGCCCAGGCCGCCTGGTTGGCGGCGACGCCGAAATCCCAGGTCGAGATCACGCAGGCCCCTTCAAGACGAACGCCCTCGCCCCCGGTGGCCGACGCCCGTCCGCCGAGCATCGCCGATCCCGCCAGGGTCGCGCCGATCAGGCCTCTACGATTCATCATGCCGGTGTGCTCCAAGAAGACCGCCGAATCCGTATCACGACCGGAGAGAGATCATGACCGCCGCCAACAATCTCGTGGAAGGGCGCATCCTGCTGGAAGTCTGTGTCGATACGCCCGCCGGATTGGCGGCGGCGATCGCCGGTGGCGCGGATCG
>NZ_DATFAV010000252.1:0-12453 GCF_035254145.1 Caulobacter sp.
CGCTGCAGATAGGCGCGCTTTTCGTTGAGGATATAGAGTCCGACCGCGCGCGAGACCTTCAGGGTCACCGCGCCGCTGCCCTTCAGGGCCTCGGCCTCGACGGCGCGCAGGGCGGCCAGGGCGCTGGACTCGACCGAACGGACGCGGCCGGTGCCTTCGCAGTGTTCGCAGACGTGGGTGGTGCCTTCCAGCACGCCGGTGCGGCGGCGCTGACGGCTGATCTCCATCAGGCCAAAGCCCGAGATCTTGCCCATCTGGATGCGGGCGCGGTCGTCCTTCAGGGCGTCCTTCAGGACCTTCTCGACCGTGCGGTTGTTCTTGGCTTCATCCATGTCGATGAAGTCGATGACGATCAGGCCGGCCAGGTCGCGCAGGCGAAGTTGGCGGGCGGCTTCCTCGGCGGCCTCGATATTGGTCTTGAGGGCCGTGGCCTCGATGTTGCGCTCGCGCGTGGCCTTGCCCGAGTTGACGTCGATGGCGACCAGGGCCTCGGTTTGGTTGATCACCAGATAGCCGCCGGAGCGCAGCGGCACGACCGGCGAATAGATCTGGGCCAGATGGTCCTCGATCTTGTGCTTCACGAACAGCGGGGTCGGGTCGCGGTAGTTGAAGACCTTCTTGGCCTGGCTCGGCATCAGCATGCGCATGAAGTCGCGCGCTTCCTTGTAGCCGGCGTCGCCCTCGACCCAGATGCCGTCCAGGTCCTTGTCGTACATGTCGCGGATGGCGCGCTTGACGAGGTCTTCTTCCTCGTAGATCAGCGCCGGCGCGATCGAGTGCAGCGTGTTCTCGCGGATGTTTTCCCACAGGCGCAGCAGGTACTCGTAGTCGCGCTTGACCTCGGCCTTGGTGCGCTTGGCGCCGGCCGTGCGGACGATCAGGCCCATGCCCTGCGGCACGTCCAGGCTCTGGACGACGCTCTTGAGGCGCTTGCGGTCGGTCACCGCCGTGATCTTGCGGCTGATGCCGCCGCCGCGGGCGGTGTTGGGCATCAGGACGCCGTAGCGGCCGGCCAGGGAGAGGTAGGTGGTCAGGGCCGCGCCCTTGTTGCCGCGCTCTTCCTTGACGACCTGAACCAGCATGATCTGCCGGCGGCGGATCACTTCCTGGATCTTGTACTTCCGCATCAGGCGGCGCTTGCGGCGCGCCAGCTCTTCTTCGACGTCGTCTTCTTCGTCGTCGACCGCGTGATCGCCGCCGTTGACGTCATCCTCGTCGTCGCCGCCCGAGGCGCGACGCGAAACCGGCGTGTCGTCGTCATCGTCACCCGAGTCATCGCGCATCAGCGCTTCACGGTCGGCGACCGGGATCTGGTAATAGTCGGGGTGGATTTCGTTGAACGCCAGGAAGCCGTGGCGATTGCCGCCGTACTCGACGAACGCGGCCTGCAGGCTGGGTTCGACGCGCGTTACCTTGGCGAGATAGATATTACCGCGAAGCTGTTTGCGGGTCTGGCTCTCGAAATCGAATTCTTCAACCCGGGTTCCGTCCACGACGACCACACGCGTCTCTTCGGCGTGTGCTGCGTCGATCAGCATCTTCTTCGACATTAAGGAAGTCTCCACGGCGCGCGGCGGGCGCGAGGCCCGGGCGCCGATATGAATGAAGGGCGCGCGCGTCGCCGACCGTCATCGCCCCGCCGAAGCGGTTGCGAAGGGTCAGGTGCCAAAGGCGATCGGGTGCGGCGCAGCCCATTGGGTTTCGTTTTGTCCCTACCGCGCGGTGAAGCGCGGACTGGATGTTTGTCCTGTCGCGCCAGATGGCGCGGATCGGATGGCGCGTCGTCGCCGGAAGGCGTTGAGCCCGACGCGGGCTCCGCGATACGGCGTCACGGTAGGCGTCTTGCCCGCACGGTCGGCCGTATCTCGACACTATCTAGTCTGCCGCCTCCGCATCGGAAGGGGTTCAGGACCACTTTCGAAGCACAGACAGCCCGCACGGAGTCGTGACGATCACGGACTACGCACGCGGCAGGACTGTAGCCACATCGGCGACCAAAAGAAAAGCTTTCGCCATCGATCTCGACTTAACCCTTTGGCTACCCCCTGCCGGCGATATTGACGTTCGGTTCACCAAATCCGGCTAGCGCGGGCGGGTATGCGTAAGGTTCTCATCAGTTTGGCCCGCATGGGCTGGGTTCGGGCGGCGTTAATCGTCGGCGGCATGACGACCGCCGGGGTCGCCGTGGCCACCGCCCAGGGCCCCGCCGCGCCGTCCGGCGTGCAGAAGGTTCGCTTCGGCGGCGATCGCACCGAGACGCGCGTGGTGATCGACCTGGATCGCGCCGCCGCCGGCAAGCTGATTTCGGACGGCGCGGACGATCAGCGCCTGGTCCTGGCCCTGCCCAATGTCACGATTTCCGGCGACCTGCAGGGCGCGGGGCAGGGCGTGGTCAAGCGCTGGGTGATCGACGAGGCCGCGGGCGGCGTCCGCCTGCGCCTGGATCTCGCCGGCAAGGTCGAGGTTCGTCGCCGCTTCCTGCTCCCGCCCGGCGACGGCGCGAGCGCCTATCGCTATGTCATCGACCTGAAGGCCGTGGATGGAGCGCCAAGCGGCGTCCAGGGTGGGCCCCAGGCCACGCCGCGCCTCACCCTGGCCAGCGCGCCGGTCAAGGCCGCGCCGCTGCGCCTGAAGAAGGTCATCGTCATCGACGCCGGCCACGGCGGCAAGGATCCCGGTTCGCTGGGCGCCAATGTCTATGAGAAGGACGTCACCTTGGCCGCCGCCAAGGCCCTGAAGACCCGTCTCGAACGCACGGGGCGCTATCAGGTCGTGTTGACCCGCGAGACCGACACCTTCGTGCCGCTGGAATCGCGCGTGCAGGTCGCCCGTCGCGCCGATGCGGACCTGTTCATCTCGCTGCACGCCGACTCGGGCCCGGACACCACGACGCGTGGGGCTTCGGTCTACACCCTGTCCGAAAAGGGCACCGAACGGGTCGGGCTGGTGCTCGACAAGAACGACTGGCTGATGAAGGCCAACCTGCCGGGACGCGACCGCGCGGTCAGCCAGATCCTGCTGGACCTGTCCCAGCGCGCCACCAAGAACCGCTCGTCGGCCTTCGCCCAGCTTCTGCTCACGAACGTGGGCGAGGAGACGGCTCTGCTGCGCCGCAGCCATCGCGACGCCGGCTTCATCGTGCTGCTGGCGCCCGACGTGCCGGCCGTGCTGCTGGAAATGGGCTTCATCACCAACCCCGACGACGAAGCCTTCCTGACCACCAAGGCCAGCCGCGCGCGCCTGGTCGACGCCGTCGGCGACTCGATCGAGGCCTATTTCTCCGCGGACGTCCGGAAGTCCTGACCGAAAGGCCGGCTTCCCCTTTCGCGCGCCTCGCTCTAATCACAGAGTGAACGCCTGCGTCGTGCGCAGACGATCGAGTCAAGGTGTGCGGCGGGCGAGGGCGCCCGCCCGACGGAGGTCGCGTGGATCTGAAACCCACCGAACGATGGATGGCCATCGCGGGCGTGGCGGTGCTTTCGGCGATCGCCGTCGCGGGATTCGCGATCGCGATCTACGCCGCCTGGCTGTTCCACGACATGCCCGACGCCGGTGAGCTGCAGGACTATCGTCCGCCAACGGCGACGCGGGTCTATGCGTGGGACGGCACCCTGATCGGCGAATATTCCAAAGAGCGCCGGATCTTCATTCCGTACGACCAGATCCCGCCACAGCTGGCCCAGGCCTTCCTGGCGGCCGAGGATCGCAACTTCTTCCAGCATGGCGGCGTCGACGTTGGCGGGCTCTCGCGCGCCATGATCAAGAACGTCGGCAACGCCATCCGCGGCAAGCGGCTGGAGGGCGGCTCGACCATCACCCAGCAGGTCGCCAAGAACGTCCTGCTGACCAGCGACGCCACCGTGGGGCGCAAGTTCAAGGAAGCGATCCTGGCCCACCGCCTGGAGCAGTCGCTGACCAAGCAGCAGATCCTCGAGCTCTATCTGAACGAAATCTGGCTGGGCTACCGCTCGTTCGGGGTCGGCGCGGCCGCCTACAACTATTTCGGCAAGTCGCTGCCGGACCTGACCCTGGCCCAGTGCGCCTATCTCGCCTCGCTGCCCAAGGGGCCGGACAACTACCATCCGATCCGCAATAAGGCCAAGGCGATGGGCCGCCGCAACTGGGTGCTGGGCCAGATGGCCGAGCAGGGCTGGGTCACCAAGGCCGAGGCCCAGAAGGCCATGGCCGAGGACCTGGTCGTTCAGGCCGCCCCCAAGCGGGCCGCCTATCGGGACGCCGACTACTTCGTCGAGGAAGTGCGCCAGCGCGGCATGGCCACGCTGGGTCCGCGCCTGAACGAGGGCGGCTACTACATGCGCACGACCCTGGATCCGCGCCTGCAGACGGCGGCCAGGGCCGCGCTGATGGATGGTCTCGAAAAGTACGATCGCCGCCACGGCTGGCGGGGCGCCTGGGGTCATGTCGAATCAACGGACCTGGCTTGGGAAAAGACCGCTCTGGCCAAGCCGATCCCGTCGGAGCGCAACAGCTGGCGGCCGGCCCTGGTGACCTCCAACGACGGGCGCGTGCGCCTGGTCAAGAACGAGGGCGAGGGTCAGATCGTTGGCGAGGATGTGACCTGGGCCAAGAACGGCAAGGGCTTGAAGGCCGGCGATCTGGTCTTCGTCGAGAAGGCCGCCAGCGGCGGCTACCGTCTGCGGCAAGTCCCGAACGTCAACGGCGCCCTGGTGGCCATGGAGCCCTATACCGGCCGGATCGTGGCCCTGGTCGGGGGCTACAGCTACTCACTGTCGAACTTCAACCGCGCCACCCAGGCGATGCGCCAGCCGGGTTCGTCGTTCAAGCCGTTCGTCTATGCCGCGGCGCTGGAGAACGGCTACACGCCCGCCAGCGTCATCGTCGACAGCGCCATCACCCTGAAGGGCGCCAATGGCCAGGACTGGAGCCCGGAGAACTACCACAAGGAGTTCTACGGCGCTCAGCCGCTGCGCAAGGGCCTGGAGCAGTCGATCAACGCCATGACCGTGCGCCTGGCCCAGGGCGTGGGCATGAAGAAGATTATCGACTTCGCCAAGCGCACGGGCGTGGTTCGCGACATGGATCCGGTGCTGGCGATGGCGCTGGGGGCGGGGGAGACGACGCCGTTCAAGCTGACCGCCGCCTACGCCCCGTTCGTCAACGGCGGCCGTCGCGTCGAACCGCACCTGATCGAGCTGGTGCAGGACCGCGAGGGCAAGGTCATCTTCCGCGCCGACAAGCGCGACTGCGAGCGCTGCGACGCCGGCTTCAACGGCGACGAGAGCCCGCGCTTCCCCGCGCCCGGCGACCAGGTCATGGACCCGGTGACGGCCTACCAGATCACCTCGATGCTGCAGGGCGTGGTCCAGCGCGGCACGGCCGCGGCCGTCAGCTCCCTCGGCCGCCCCCTGGCGGGCAAAACCGGCACCACCAACGAGTACCGCAGCGCCTGGTTCGTGGGCTATTCGCCCAGCCTGGTGGTTGGAGTCTTCGTCGGCTTCGACGACAACCGTTCGCTGGGCGAGGGCGAGACGGGCGCCGCCGATGCGGTGCCGGTGTTCATGGATTTCATGAAGGTGGCGCTGCAAGGCCAGCCGATCGTCGACTTCAAGCCGCCCAAGACCGCCAAGTTCGCCATGGTCCGCGGGATTCGCGAGGCCTTCCGCCCGGGCACCGAGCCCAAGGTCGAGGTCGCGCCCACCGGGCCGATCCCATATGGTGACCTGCCGGCCGGCCTGCCGGAGATCCCGCCGCCCGCGGCGCAGCCCGGCAAGCCGCCTCCGAAGACCGATCCGCTCAGCGGTCTCTATTGATGTCATTGCGCGGGGGAGCGGCGCAGGTTATCTCCCGCGCCCTTCAACACTGTCACGGAGTTACGTGATGCGACCGGATGTCGAGGCCGCCGCGGCCGACATCGAGCAGTCCGTGGGACTGCTCAGGAGGCGTCTTTGACTGGGATGTCGCCCTCCGAAAGCTCGATGAGCTGAACGCCCGGGTCGAGGACCCGACCCTCTGGGACCGCCCGTCCGAGGCCCAGGCCGTCTCGCGCGAGCGCGCCAGCCTGGCCGCCAAGGTCGAGGCGGTGCAATCGATCGAGCGCGACCTGAAGGACGCCGTCGAGTACGCCGAATTGGCGGACATGGAAGGCGACGAGGAGTCGCTGAACGACGCCCGCGCCCAGCTCAAGGTTCTGAAGGAACGCGCCGGCCGCGCCGAGCTGGAGGCCTTGCTGTCCGGCGAGGCGGACGGCAACGACTGTTACATCGAAATCAACTCCGGGGCCGGGGGCACCGAGTCGTGCGACTGGGCCGGCATCCTGCTGCGCATGTACACCCGCTGGGCCAACGCCCACGGCATGACGACCGAGCTGATCGAAGAGACCGACGGCGACCAGGCCGGCATCAAGTCCGCGACCCTGCTGGTCAAGGGCCCGAACGCCTATGGCTGGTTGAAGACCGAGGCTGGCGTGCACCGTCTGGTGCGCATCAGCCCCTATGACAGCAGCGCCCGTCGCCATACCTCGTTCGCCTCGGCCTGGGTCTATCCCGTGGTCGACGACACCATCGAGATCGAGATCAATCCGTCCGACGTGCGGACCGACACCTATCGCGCGTCCGGCGCCGGCGGTCAGCACATCAACAAGACCGACTCGGCCGTGCGTCTGACGCACATCCCGACCGGCATCGCGGTCGCCTGTCAGGCTGGTCGCTCGCAGCACCAGAACCGAGAGGAAGCCTGGAAGATGCTGCGCGCGCGCCTGTACGAGGCCGAACTGCAGAAGCGGGAAGCCGCCCAGCAGGCGCTGGAGGACCAGAAGACCGACATCGGTTGGGGCCACCAGATCCGCAGCTACGTCCTGCAGCCCTACCAGATGGTCAAGGACCTGCGGACCAACGTCGAGACCTCCGACACCCAGGGCGTCCTCGACGGCGACCTGGACGCCTTCATGGGCGCCTCGCTGGCCCAGCGCGTCGGCGCCACGCGCGACGCCGCCGAAGCCTAGGCGACCACCGCAAGGCCGAAACAAAGAACGCCCCGGAGCGATCCGGGGCGTTTTTCATGTCGGGCGACGTGGACGGCTCAGCCCGCCGAAGCGGCGATCGCCAGGGTCTCGGCCGCGGCCGCCGGCGCGGGCTGGGCCGGGGGCGGAGGGCGCTTGAACTTCAGGCTGCGGCCCTGGAAGAAGGCCCCGGTCTCCATCGCCAGCTGTTCGTGCGTGATGTCGCCGTCGACATAAGCGGTGCCGTAGAGGCGAACCTGCTTGGAGGTGATGGAGCCGACGATACGGCCGCGGATCTCGACGATGTCGGCGAACACCGCGCCTTCGACATGGCCGGTCTCGCCGACGGTCAGTCGGCCGACCCGAACGTCGCCGCGGACCACGCCGTCGATCTGCAGCTCGCCTTCGCCGATGATCCCGCCTTCAACAGTTAGATCTGCGGAGAGCAGCGAGGCGACCTTCGGTGTCGTTCGACGCGCGGAGTCAGGCGAGGCGGTCGTCAACGATGTCGATGGGGATTCGATGCGCGCGGGAGCCTTGGATCCCGACTTAGCTTGCTTGCTGAACATACTCACCAGCCTTCAGGAAGCGGTTGGGGTTTTGGGCCCTGCCATTGACCCAGACTTCGTAGTGAAGGTGCGGGCCGGTCGAGCGGCCGGTCGAGCCCATGGCCCCGACGCGCGAACCGATCACGACCCGCTGGCCGACGCGGACGCCGATGCTGGACAGGTGCGCGTAGCGGGTCTTGAAGCCGCCGCCGTGGTCGATCTCGACCGTGTTGCCGTAGCCCGAGCGAACGCCGGTGAACGAGATGACGCCGGGGGCCGTGGCCATGATCGGGGTGCGCATGGCGCCGGGGAAGTCCAGACCCGAATGGAAGGCCGGGCGGTGCGTGAATGGATCGAAGCGCACGCCGTAGCTGGAGGACAGGGCCGGGTTGCCGGTCGGGCGGTAGAAGGGCAGCTTCTTGGCCGCCGCGCCCAGGGCGCGCATATCCGACATGTCGTTGGCGGCGTGCTGGATACGGCCGGCGAATTCCTCGTCGACATCCAGGACGGCGGCGAGGGCGCGGGGATCCTTGGCCTCGATCAGCGGGCCGCCCAGCGAGACGCCGCGACCGGTGAAGTTGCCGGCGTCCAGGCCCGCCATGCGCATGGCCAGGCGCAGGCGCTCGGCGCGGCTCTTGGCGAAGCTTTCGGCGGCGTCGATCAGGCGCTCCTGGTCCATGCGGGTCGCCTGGATGCGATCGACGGGACTGGCGGCCAGCAGGCGAGGCTTGGCGACCTTCAGCGCGTCGGCCGCGCCGGGCACGCCCCTGAAGTCCGAGACGAGCAGGGCCAGGGCCGCGTGGCGCTTCTCCACCGAGGTCGCCAGGTCGTCCAGATTGCCGTTGGTGGCCGACAGCTGGGCCACGGCGCTGTTCAAGCGGGCCTGCCGATCGGCGTTGAGGCGCTCGAAATAGGCTCTCTGCTTGATGAACTGCTGGTCGGCCGAACTGACCGCCAACGCGTTGACCAGCATGGCCGCGGTGCAGACGCCCATCCACAGCGCGCCGACGCCGACGCAGGCCGCGCCGAGAAGCTGCTTGTTGGTGGAGAAGACGTAGCCGCGCATCTCGCCGCCGGAGCGGATATAGACGTGCCGTTCGGGGAACAGGGCTTCGAGAGATTGCCGCAGTCGCTTGAAGCGCTTGATCGCCATCGCCCCAGGAAACCCCCCGTTTCAGGTCTGGGCGATATGCTACGATAAAGCGGAAACGCGCAAGACTCTTCGCGCCCTAGCCGGACGTGAGTCGCGAAATTCGACTTTCTGCCTCGATCCTTAAAGTTTTCTGACCGCGAGAGCCACGCGTTAAGGGTGTTGGAGCGCGGAAAGGTCACAGGTTGAGGCGCGGATACAACACTCGCGCGACCAATCCGTTCCGGAAGAAGACGAAATTACTTGATCGCCTTGGCGGCGTTCATCACCGCCTTGATATGCCCGGGCACCTTGACCTTGCGCCACACCTCGCGAATGACGCCTTCGCGGTCGATCAGGAAGGTGGAGCGGTCCACGCCCATGTACTTGCGGCCGTACATGCTCTTCTCGACCCAGGCGCCATAGGCCTCGACCACATCGCCTAGCGGGTCGGCGGCCAGGTCGATGGTCAGGTCGTGCTTCTTTCGGAACTTGGCGTGCGAGGCGACGCTGTCCTTGGAGACGCCGACGATCACCGCGCCCAACTTCTGGAATTCCTCGACTTCCGACGAGAACTGCAGGGCTTCCGACGTGCAGCCGGCGGTGTCGTCCTTCGGATAGAAGTAGAGCACGACGTTCTTGCCCTTCAGGCCCGAAAGGCTGACGCGGCCGGTGTCGGTCGGCAGGTCGAAATCGGGGGCCTTGTCGCCGGGTTGCAGCATCGCTCTCTTCCTTGATCACTCAAAGCAGGTGAGGGCCCGGACGGGCCTGAACCTGTCCGGGCATACGATAACTAAACGGGCTTCACCAACACGATCTTCTTCTTGCCGGCGGCCAGCTTGACGACGCCGTCGACGAGGTCGGCCGAGGTGATCGCGCGATTGGCGTCGGGTTCGGCCTTGTCATTGACCTTGACCCCGCCGCCCTGGGCCAGGCGGCGAGCCTCGCCGCGCGAGGCGGCCAGGCCCGCATCGGCGAACAGAGCGGCCAGGACGACACCGGCCTCCAGTTCGGCCGCCGGGATCTCGAAGGTCGGCAGGTCGTCCGAAAGCGCGCCCTGCTCGAACGCCTTCTCGGCGGCGTCGCGCGCCTTGCGGGCTTCCTCGTCACCGTGGGCCATGCGGGTGGCCTCGTCGGCCAGAACCTTCTTGGCCTCGTTGATCTGGGCGCCTTCCAAGGCCTCCAGTTCGGCGATCTTCTCCAGCGGCAGGTCGGTGAACAGCTTCAGGAAGCGGCCGACGTCGGCGTCCTCGGTGTTGCGCCAGAACTGCCAGTAGTCGTACGGGCTCAGCTGCTCGGCGTTGAGCCACACCGCGCCGGCCATGGTCTTGCCCATCTTGGCGCCCGAGGCGGTGGCCAGGAGCGGCGTCGTCAAGCCGAATGCGGCCTT
Source organism: Caulobacter sp. (assembly GCF_035254145.1). Taxonomy (GTDB): domain Bacteria; phylum Pseudomonadota; class Alphaproteobacteria; order Caulobacterales; family Caulobacteraceae; genus Caulobacter. The sequence goes on from NZ_DATFAV010000252.1 coordinate 10,047, forward strand.
GTGGTCGACGCGACGGGTCAGCTCCACCCCGTTGAGGATGTTGCCCCACTGGTCCGAGCCGCCCATCTGCAGCACGCAGTTGTGCTTGCGGTTCAACTCCAGGAAGTCGACCGCCTGCATCAGCATGTAGTTGAACTCGAGGAACGTCATCGGCTGCTCGCGCTCGAGGCGCAGCTTGACCGAGTCGAAGGCCAGCATCCGGTTGACGGTGAAGTGCACGCCGTAGTCGCGCAGGAACTGAACGTAGCCGAACTTGCTCAGCCACGCGTCGTTGTCGACCATGATGGCGTCGGTCGGTCCATCGCCGAAGGTCAGGAACTTGGCGAAGACCTGCTTGATGCCGGCGATGTTGGCGGCGATGTCGGCGTCCGACAGCAGCTTGCGGCTTTCGTCCTTGCCGGTGGGGTCACCGACCTTGGTGGTGCCGCCGCCCATCAGGACGATCGGCTTGTGGCCGGCCTGCTGCAGGCGGCGCAGCATCATGATCTGGATCAGCGAGCCGACGTGCAGACTGGGCGCGGTGGCGTCGAAGCCGATGTAGGCGGTGACGATCCCGCCGGCGCAGGCCGCGTCCAGCTCGTCCGGATGAGTGATCTGGTGGATGTAGCCGCGCGCCTCCAGGGTTCGCAGGAACTCTGACTTAAAGGACGACGCGGCGGACATGGATCGACTCTCTGATGGGGTTGGCGGGCCGTCTAGCACGGCGAGGTCTGAATGTGAGGCTTTCATTTCGGACTCCGGAGCGAGGCCGGAGCGCATGATCGACTGGAAGGAAGCGACCCCGGCGAGGCGGGGGCTTTGCGACGTGTCTGGTCGGCCTCCCGCTATGGCAGCGGGCGGTAATAGGGACGGGCCGGGACGAAAGCGTCGATCATGGGCCCTAGCTACCGTTTCGCCGGCGTGGCAGTCAACGCTCCTATGAAGATCCTGGGATTCATGACCGGCACCTCCCTTGACGCGGTCGACATGGCGGTGCTGGAGACCGACGGCCACGACATCCAGGCCTTCGGGCCGGCGGGGGAGCGCAAGCTGCGCGAGGAAACGCGGGACCTGCTGCTGGTGGCGACCGAGATCGCCCGGGGCTGGCCGCGCGACAAGCCCGAGCCGGAGATCTTCGCCGAAGCCGCTCAGGCCGTCGCCGACGAGCACATTTACGCCGCCGAGAGCTTTCTGGCCGAGCATGGCCTTTCCTGGAACGCATTCGACCTTTTGGGCGTCCACGGCCAGACGGTGCTGCACGAGCGACCGACGCCCGAGCGGATCGGCCGGACCGTGCAACTCCTGGACGCCGGGCGGCTGGCCAAGGCCAGCGGCCGGCCGGTGGCCTTCGACTTCCGCACCGCCGACGTGGCGGCCGGCGGGCAGGGGGCGCCGCTGGCCCCGATCTACCACGCGGCCCGCGCTCGGGCCTCGGGTCTCGCCGCGCCGGTGGCGGCCCTGAACATCGGCGGGGTGGCCAACATCACCCTGATCAACGGCGAAGACGACCTGCTGGCCTTCGACACCGGTCCGGGCAACGGCATGATCGACCTGATGCTGCAGGAGCGGGGCCTGGGACGCTTCGACGAGAACGGCCGCCTGGCCGCCGCCGGTCGGGTCGACCAGGTCATTCTCGACGCCTTCCTGGCCAGCGACTACTTCGCCGGCCCGGCGCCCAAGTCGCTGGATCGCTACGACTTCCCGCTCGACCTGGTCGAGCCGCTGTCGGCCGAGGACGCCGCGGCCACCCTGGTCGCCTTCACGGCCGAAGCCGTGATCAAGGCCTTCGAGCATGGCGCGCGGCCTACCGCCCTGATCGTGTGCGGCGGCGGGCGCCACAATCCCCAGATCATGCGGGCCCTGGTCGAGCGCGCGCCCGTGCCGGTCAAGACCGCCGAGGCCTTTGGCTGGCGCGGCGACAGCATCGAGGCGGAGGCCTTCGCCTACCTGGCCGCGCGGACGGCCAAAGGGCTGCCGATCAGCTTCCCGGGCACCACGGGCGTGAAGGCCCCGATGACCGGCGGGCGGATCGTCCGGCCCTGAACGAAAAAGGCCTCCCCGAAGGGAGGCCTCTTGACGGTCCTAGATCGGATTTTCCGCCAGGCGCTTGTCGAGATATTCGCTGACGCTCTTCTCGACGCTGGGCAGATGCTCGGCCCAGAAGTGGGTGGCCTTGTCGATGACTTCGTAGTCGATCGTGATGCCCTTCTGGGTGCGCAGCTTGGTGACCACGCGCTCCACCTCGACCGGCGGGGTGATGGTGTCGGCCGAGCCCGTCAGGAACAGACCCGAGGCCGGGCAGGGGGCCAGGAAGCTGAAGTCGTACATGTTGGTCGGCGGCGAGACCGAGATGAAGCCGTCCGTCTCGGGACGGCGCATCAGCAGTTGCATGCCGATATAGGCCCCGAAGTCGAACCCGGCGACCCAG
>NZ_DATFAV010000253.1:0-2353 GCF_035254145.1 Caulobacter sp.
TGGGAATACATCGTCCTGGCGGTGGTCATGGTCGGGGTCACGAGCTTCACCATGGACGCCGTGCGCCTGTTGCGCGCCAACGCCCAGGCGCTGGAGGAGGCTCAGGCCGAGGCCCAGGAAGCCAGCCGCGCCAAGTCGACCTTCGTGGCGATGATGAGCCACGAGCTGCGCACGCCGATGAACGGCGTGCTGGGCCTGGCCCACGCCCTCGGCGAAACCCGCCTGGACGCCAAGCAGGCCGAATATGTCGACATGATCATCCAGTCGGGCGACAGCCTGATGACCATTCTCAACGACATTCTCGACCTGTCGAAGATCGAGGCCGGCAAGCTGGAGCTGGAGGCCGCGCCGTTCGATATCCGGGCCCTGGCTGGGCAGATCCGCCTGCTGTGGAGCGAGACGGCGAGGGTCAAGGGCGTCGACCTGGCGCTGGAGATCGATCCCGCCACACCGGACTGGCTGCTCGGCGACGCCGCTCGGGTTCGCCAGATCCTGCTGAACCTGGTGTCCAACGCCCTGAAGTTCACCCTGGAAGGTGGCGTCGTGATCCGCATCGCGCCCGAGGCCGGCGAGATCGTCCTGGCGGTCTCGGACACCGGCGTCGGCTTGACCGCCGAGCAGCAGGCGCGACTGTTCGCGCCTTTCGTGCAGGCCGAGCGCTCGACGGCTCGGCGCTTTGGCGGCACCGGCCTTGGGCTGGCGATCTGTCGCCATCTGACCGACCTGATGGGCGGCGCGGTGAGCCTGGAGAGCGCGCCGGGGAAAGGTTCGATCTTCACGGCGCGCCTGCCCCTGCCGGCGACCGAGCCGCCGCGGCGCGTCGAGGCGGCGCCCGCCCCGGCGCTGGGCCTCGCCGGGCTCCGGGTGCTGGTCGTCGACGACAACCCCGTCAATCAGGTCGTGGCGCGCGCGGTGCTGGAGGCCGTGGGCGTCGAGGTCGCCGCCGTGGGCGATGGACGCGCCGCGCTGACGCGGCTGGGAGCCGAGCCGTTCGACATGGTGCTCATGGACGTCCACATGCCCGTGATGGACGGCGTGGAGGCCGTGCGACGCATCCGGGCGGGCGAGGGCGGCCGGGTCGACATGCCGGTCGTGGCCCTGACCGCCGACGCCATGGTCGGCGACGCCGAGCGCCTGATGGCCCAGGGCTTTGACGACGCCCACCCCAAGCCGATCCTGCCCGCCGGCCTGCTGGCGACGGTGGCGCGGCTGGCCGCCCCGCCGCCGGTTCCCGCGCTCGACGGATTGGCGCGGTAGGACTCCAAGGCCCGTCCAGGATTTCGCGACTTGCGCGAACGCCGTTCGATTAGAGTTTGTTAGCCGGCGGCGGCCTATCACCCCATTCTGAAAGCCCCGGGGGATCTGTGTCCGCATTCGCGCGTCGTCGCAAACAGAGGCCGGTCAACGCCGCCGACCGCATGATGCGCAGTCTGCGGGCCCTGGAGCGCACCGCCTCGACCAGCCGCGTGCTGAACCTGGTGGCCATCGAGGCCGAGAGCGGCGCGCGCCCCGAATACGCCGAACATCCCCTGTTCCGGAACCGGACGCTGAACGGCGCCCTGATCATCAAGCATCGCGTCCGGGCCGACGACATCTACCTGTTCGACGAGGCGCGGCCGCTGGCCACCAAGGTCATCATTCCGTTCGACCGCCGTGATCTGGGCCTGGGCGGGCAGTCGGTGCTCGTCGGCCAGCGGGGGTGGGCGCAGTTGCTGGTCGAGGCCTGCAACGCCTCCGGCGACATGACGCGCGACCTGGACGCGCTGCGCGCCATCGACACCCTGCCGTCGCTGGACCCGTTCCTGCTGCGCGAGCACCTGCGCCGCCACGACCTGCCGGTGGCCAACTGTTATTTCTCCCTGTCTCCGGCCGACTACGACCAGATGCAGGGCTTCGTCAGCATGGAGATCGGCCGCCTGATCGAGCTGGCCTACAGCGAGCAGGGCGGGGCGCGGCGGACCCAGACCGCCCGGATGGTTCAGGCGCTGCTGGCCGCCGACGTCGGCCATCGCCTGTCGCCGCTGCGCAAGACCCTGGTCATGGAAGGCGGCAGCTTCAAGGAAGGCGTCTTCGCCTGGAAGGGGCTGCTCTATTACAAGTGGATGCTGACCACGCTATGGCCGCGACTGACCGACGTCAGCGCCCAGATTGGCCGCCTGGAGGTCAATGGCGATCGCGACGGCGAGGACGGCCGCTACCTGGATGAGGCGCGGCGGCGGCTGCAAGGCGGGCTGCTGGTCGAACGTCACGCCATACTGCGCACGCTGAAAGTCTATGACGACGCCTTCGAGCACCTGGTCGACCACAACCAGCCCCACATGTTTCGCCAGTTCCTGCTGCGCGCGCCCGAACT
>NZ_DATFAV010000254.1:0-10130 GCF_035254145.1 Caulobacter sp.
GCAAAATCCGGGCGGACGACGCCTCCGCTCCGCGGCATGATCGCCCCATGACCCGCCCCGCTCGCCTCGTCCTGGACCGCGCGCCGTCGCCGATCGGCGAGCTGCTGATCGTCACCGACGAGGCCGGCGTTTTGCGCGCCGTCGATTTCCACGACTATGAACACCGGCTTCAACGGCTGCTGCGGCTGCACTACGGCGCCTTGCCGCTGGAGACCGGCGCCGCGCCTGGCGAGATCAAGGCCGCCTTCGCCCGCTATTTCGGCGGCGCGCTGGACGCCTTGTCCGCCCTGACCTGGGACACCGGCGGCACCTCGTTCCAGCGCTCGGTGTGGCGCGCGCTGTGCGAGATCCGCCCGGGCGAGACCCTCACCTATTCGCAGCTCGCCCGACGGGTGGAGCGGCCCGCCGCCATCCGCGCCGTCGGCGCCGCCAATGGCGCGAACCCCTTGAGCCTCGTCGCGCCCTGCCACCGCGTGATCGGCATGGGGGGCGCTCTGACCGGCTACGGCGGCGGCCTGGAACGCAAGCGCTGGCTGCTGACGCACGAAGGCGCGCTCTAGGCCAGCCCCACGCCCCGCGCGACGTAGGGGACGACGTTGAAGAACGGCAAGCTGAGCGTGACCCCGATCAGGGCGTTGAACACCATCGAACCGGTGTTGAAGCGCCCCGCCTCTCCGTCGAGGGCCGCCGACAGGGCCCGCCCCGCCGCCGCGCCCAGCCAGGCGACCGCCAGGGCCAGGGCCATCGCTGCGCCCAGCCTGGGCTGATAGCCGAGATAGAGCGCCGCCACCCCGTGCGAGGCGATCAGCATGCCGCCGAAGGCGCGGCCCTCGGCGAAAAGCGGCGACTTGGAGGTCTCCTCGTCGGCCAATCCCGCCATCTCGAGCATGGTCTGCGGTCGGGCCAGGATCATGCCGCCCAGGGTCCCGCCGATCACGCAGGCCAGGACCGCCATGAACAGCGACAGGACATAGCTCGACATGGGCAAGAAGCTCCCCGTTATTCCGGCGCGCGGCAGACGGCCTCGACGTTGAAACCGTCCGGATCCAGCACGAACGCGCCGTAGTAGTCTTTATCGTAATGTGGGCGAAGTCCGGGCGCGCCATTGTCGCGACCGCCGCTTTTCATCGCCGCTTCGTAGAAGGCGTCGACCTGGGCGCGGGTCTGAGCCGCGAAGGCGACGTGCAGCTTGCCCTGGGTGGCGTCCTGCTGGGAAATCCAGAACATCGGCCGCGCGGCCCCATAGCCGACCGCGTCGACCCCGCCGGTGAATTCCTTCGGCACGACATAGAGCTTGCGGATCCCAAGCGGCGCCAGGGCGGCGTCGTAAAAGGCCGCGGAGCGCTGGAAGTTGGTCACCCCGAACCCAACATGGTCGAACATCGAGAACCCTCCGCATTAACCGCTCGGAAAAAACTTCGCCGCCGGCGTTCTTGACTCCCGGGAGCCCGCTGCCTAACTCACGCTCGGCGTTGGCACTCGACGGGAGCGACTGCTAACAGCACCGCTCCCTCGGCCCAGCGAAGCCATTACACAAACCGTTCCGACGGAGAACCACAATGAAATTTCGTCCCCTGGGCGACCGCGTCCTCGTGAAGCGCGTCGAAGAAGAAACCAAGACCAAGGGCGGGATCATCATCCCCGACACCGCCAAGGAAAAGCCGCAGGAAGGCGAAGTCGTCGCCGTCGGTCCTGGCGCGCGCAACGACAAGGGCGACGTCGTCGCCCTGGACGTCAAGGCTGGCGACCGCATCCTGTTCGGCAAGTGGTCGGGCACCGAAGTGAAGGTCGACGGTCAGGATCTGCTGATCATGAAGGAAAGCGACGTGCTGGGCGTGGTCGAGGGCTAATCGCCCCTCCCCGTCCGCTAGCTTCCGAACCCAAGTTTCTCTTTTAGAAGGGCTCTCAAATGGCCGCTAAAGACGTCTATTTCTCCTCCGACGCGCGCGACAAGATGCTGCGCGGCGTCAACATCCTCGCCAACGCGGTGAAGGTGACCCTGGGCCCCAAGGGCCGCAACGTGGTCATCGAAAAGTCGTTCGGCGCCCCGCGCTCGACCAAGGACGGCGTCTCGGTCGCCAAGGAAATCGAACTGGCTGACAAGTTCGAGAACCTCGGCGCGCAGATGATCCGCGAAGTGGCTTCGAAGACCAACGACAAGGCTGGCGACGGCACGACCACCGCCACCGTCCTGGCTCAAGCCATCGTCCAGGAAGGCCTCAAGTCGGTCGCCGCCGGCATGAACCCGATGGACCTGAAGCGCGGCATCGACAAGGCCGTCGCCATCGTCGTCGCCGAGATCAAGTCGTCGTCGAAGAAGGTCACGACCAACGCCGAAATCGCGCAAGTCGGCACCATCTCGGCCAACGGCGACAAGGAAGTGGGCGACATGATCGCTCGCGCCATGGACAAGGTCGGCAACGAAGGCGTCATCACCGTCGAAGAAGCCAAGACCGCCGAGACCGAACTCGACGTCGTCGAAGGCATGCAGTTCGACCGCGGCTACCTGTCGCCGTACTTCATCACCAACGCCGACAAGATGGAAGTTCAGCTGGAAGAGCCGCTGATCCTCCTGTTCGAAAAGAAGCTGTCGTCGCTGCAGCCGCTGCTGCCGGTGCTGGAAGCCGTCGTTCAATCGGGCCGCCCGCTGGTGATCATCGCTGAAGACGTCGAAGGCGAGGCCCTGGCCACGCTGGTCGTCAATAAGCTGCGTGGCGGCCTGCGCGTCGCCGCCGTCAAGGCTCCGGGCTTCGGCGACCGCCGCAAGGCCATGCTGGAAGACATCGCCATCCTGACCGGCGCCCAAGTCGTGTCGGAAGACCTGGGCATCAAGCTCGAGAACGTGTCGCTCGACATGCTCGGCCGCGCCAAGAAGGTCTCGATCACCAAGGACGACACCACGATCGTGGACGGCATCGGTGAGAAGGAAGCGATCGAGGCCCGCATCGCCCAGATCAAGCGCCAGATCGAAGACACCACCTCGGACTACGACAAGGAAAAGCTGCAAGAACGCCTGGCCAAGCTGGCCGGCGGCGTCGCGGTCATCCGCGTCGGCGGCTCGACCGAAGTCGAAGTGAAGGAAAAGAAGGACCGCGTCGACGACGCCCTCAACGCGACCCGCGCGGCCGCCGACGAAGGCATCGTCCCGGGCGGCGGCACGGCTCTGCTGAAGGCCTCCAAGGCCCTGGCGAACCTGACCGGCGACAATGACGACCAGACCGCCGGCATCGCGATCGTCCGTCGCGCCCTGCAGGCTCCGATCCGCCAGATCGCCGAAAACGCCGGCGTCGAAGGCTCGATCGTGGTCGGCAAGATCCTCGAGCAGGACAACGCCAACTTCGGCTTCAACGCCCAGACCGAACAGTATGTCGATCTGGTCGCCGACGGCGTCATAGACCCGGCCAAGGTCGTCCGCACGGCTCTGCAGGACGCCGCCTCGGTGGCCGGCCTGCTGATCACCACCGAAGCCGCGATCGTCGAGGCCCCCAAGAAGGGCGGCGGCGCTCCGGCCGGCGGCGGCATGCCAGGCGGCATGGGCGACATGGACTTCTAAGGAAGTCCATGTCGCCCATCCTCCAAAGAGATCGGGATCGGCACGCCGATCCCGAGCGGCGACATGGACTTCTAAGTCCAAGTCAGCTCAAACGCTGAAACGAACGAGGGCGGGGCCGAGAGGCTCCGCCCTTTTTCCATCCACCGTCTATCCACCACCCCTCCACGGAAATCGCCGCGATCGGCGATATGGCGGGCATCCAAGCGTCGCCGTGCGCGTTAAGATCTTGGCTTGCTAGGCATGGAGGCCGTGATGTCGTTCGTGCGTGAGTACCCCGCCCCGCGCCGTCGTCGCGCCCCGCGGACATCCTTGGGTATCGTCGTCCTGGGCTTGTCGGCCTGGCTGGTGCTGGGCTTGGTGAGCCAGGCGGCGTTCCAACTCTTCGGCTGACCCTTTCCGAGGCGGGACGGGACCGCTACATCCCTCCCATGTTCCGCCAGCGTCCCGACGCCGATCTGATCGTTCAAGGCTGGGTCATCGGCGTCATGGTCGAGGTCCCTGGCGAGCGCGCGCCCGTCCGGCACTACTTCGCCGTCGGCAAGGCCGACCGCGCCCAGGCCGAATGGGCCGCCACCGACCTGGCCCAGGCCGACGGGACGATCGCCTCCAGCCCCGTCGACGGCCAGGAGCCGGTGGAGGCCCTGCGCGAGATCGTCGCCTACCGGATGCGCGACCTGGGCCTCAAGCCGGGCGAGGCGCGGCGGCTCGGCGACAAGCATCCTCGCCGCTGGCTGTTCTGACATCCCTCATCTTCCCCCTTGGCGCGGCGGCGGCTTTGAGGTCATGCTCCGCGCCAAACAGGCGTTCGAACGCCAAGCAAGGGGAGCTGAGATGAGCAGGACGATGCTGGCGGCTATCGGGTTCGCCGCGGGCCTGGCGCTGAGCGCGCCGGCCGTGGCCCAGACCGCCGCCGCGGCCCAGCCGAACGACTATGGCAAGCCCGAGAACTGGCTGTGCTTGCCGGGTCGGGCGGACGCCTGCGCCGTCGATCAGACCGCCACCGTCGTTCAGGCCGACGGCAAGACCTCGATCGAGACGTTCAAGGCCGCCGCCGCCCCCGCCTACGACTGCTTCTACGTCTATCCGACCGTCTCGGCCCAGCCGACCGGCAACAGCGACATGACCGTCACCGATTCCGAGCGGGGGGTGGTCGAGCAGCAGCTGGCCCGGTTCGCCTCCAAGTGCCGGGTCTTCGCGCCGATGTATCGCCAGGTGACCCTGGCGGCCCTGCGGGCGGCGATGACGGGACAGCCCTCGCCGGGCGACGGCGTCCTGGCCTATGGCGACGTCCGCGACGCCTGGCGCTGGTACTTGGCCAACGAGAACAAGGGCCCCGATGGGAAGGCCAGGGGCGTCGTGCTGATCGGCCACAGCCAGGGCTCGCGCATGCTGCTGGGCCTGCTGAAGAACGAGGTCGACGGCCAGCCGGCCCAGAAACAGATGATCTCCGCCCTCGTCCTGGGCATGAACACGCCGGTCGACGCGGACGGCAAGTACGGCTCGATCCCCCTGTGCGTGAAGGCCGATCAGGCCGGATGCCTGGTGACCTACGTCTCGTTCCGCGAGACCAGCCCGCCGCCGACCAACAGCCGGTTCGGCAAGACCGACGAGGCGGGACGCCGCGCCGGCTGCGTCAATCCCGCCGCCCTGCTGGCCGGCAAGGCCTCGACCGAGGAAGCGCCCGTCCACGCCTATCTCAGCGCCCGGCCCTTCCTGTCGAGCGGGGAGCCCAAGCCGTTCGCCAAGGGCCTGACCGTCTCGACGCCGTTCGTCTCGACGCCGGGGCTGATCTCGGCTCGTTGCGCCAGCGAGGGCGACTTCACCTATCTGGCGGTCAAGGTGAACGCCGACCCCGCCGATCCGCGCGCCGACGACATCACCGGCGACATCCTGGTGGGCGGCAATGTCCTGAAGGACTGGGGCCTGCACCTGATCGACGTGAACCTGGAGATGGGCGACTTGGTGGCGCTGGTCGATCGCCAGGCCAAGGCCTACGCGGCGAAGTGAGGTCGCAACCAATCCTCCCCTAGCGGGGGAGGTGTCGGCTCGAAGAGACGACGGAGGGGGAAGGAGCAAGTTCAGCAGAACTTCCCCCTCCGGCCCTTCGGGCCACCTCCCCCGCTGGGGGGAGGATTTGTCTACTTCGGTCCCGCGACCGCCTTGAACACGGTGGTTCCCAGCAGCAGCACGATCACGAAGCCGACCAGGAACAGGAAGAACAGGATCTTGGCGACGCCGGCCGCCGCGCCGGCCACGCCGGTGAAGCCCAGAGCGCCGGCGATCAAGGCGACGATGGCGAGGATGATGGCCCATTTGAGCATGACGATTTCCCTCCGTTGGCGCCGGATCGGCGCTGTCGGAAAATCAACGCCGCTCCAGCGCACGGCGTTCCTTGTCATCGCCGCCCGTCGCGGATAACCCAGAAGCCATGGCCTCCAAGCCCGAAAGCCCGACCGAACCCTTCAAGCGCGCGCTGGCGCACGCCGCGCGCTCGCTCGCCGAAACGCCGGACCTGGAGGTCGTGTTCTCGGGCGATGGTCCCCAGCTCCTGGGCAAGCGCGCCATCCTGCCCCACCCGCCGCGCGATCTGTCGGGCAAGGAAGCCGCGCGCATCCGCGGCCTGGCCGACCAGATGGCCCTGCGTCTGGCCCACCACGACCCGGTCGCCCACGCCCGCGCACGCCCAGCCTCGCCCGACGGCCAGGCGGCGTTCGAGTCGATCGAGCAGGCGCGGCTGGAGGCGATCGGCGCCAATGCGCTGGGCGGCGTGCGCGGCAACCTGACCGCCGCCCTCGAGGCCCGGCTGGAGAAGCAGGGCCTGACCCGCGCCGTCGCCACCGACACCCAGTCCGCGCCGATGGCCGAGATCCTGGGCCTGATGGTCCGCGAGCGCCTGACGGGCGATCCGCCGCCGGACGGCGCCAAGGCCCTGGTCGACATCCTGCGCGCCGACATCGAGGCCCGGGCCGGCAAGGACCTGGACCGGCTGGCCGCCGCCATCGACGACCAGGCGGCCTTCGCCCGGGTGACCCGCGAGATCCTGCGCGACCTCGACCTCGGCGAAGAGATGGCCGAGGCCACCGAAAGCGCCGATGAGGACGACGGGGAGGATGACGCCCCGACCGAAAACTCTGACGAGGACCAAGGCGAGGGCGAAGGCGAGCAGCCCGAGGGCTCCTCGCCGCAGGAAAGCGAAGCCTCCGACCGCGAGTCCGAGGCCGGCGACGAGGAGATGGTCCAGTCCGACCAGGACGGCGAGCCCGAGGACAGCGACGAGAGCCCCGAGATGGGCGACGGCGCCAAGCCAGCGCGCCCCGACACGGGGCCTTCGTCCGGCGGCGAGCCGATCTATAAGATCTTCACCACGGCCCACGACGAGATCGTCCCGGCCGAGGACCTGTGCGACGCCGAGGAGCTGACCCGGCTGCGGGCCTATCTGGACCAGCAGCTGAGCGCCCTTTCCAGCGTGGTCTCGCGCCTGGCCAACAAGCTGCAGCGGCGCCTCCTGGCCCAGCAGAACCGCGCCTGGACCTTCGACCTCGAGGAGGGGATGCTGGACGTCGCCCGCCTGACGCGGGTGATCATCGACCCGACCGCGCCGCTGTCGTTCAAGCAGGAAGAGGACCAGGAGTTCCGCGACACGGTCGTGACCCTCTTGATCGACAACTCCGGCTCGATGCGCGGGCGCCCGATCATGGTGGCGGCGGTCTGCGCCGACATCCTGGCCCGCACCCTCGAGCGCTGCGGGGTCAAGACCGAGGTGCTGGGCTTCACCACCCGCGCCTGGAAGGGCGGGACCAGTCGCGATGAATGGATCAAGGCTGGAAAGCCCGCCGCGCCGGGCCGGCTGAACGACCTGCGCCACATCATCTACAAGGCCGCCGACGCGCCCTGGCGCCGGGCTCGCAAGAACCTGGGCCTGATGATGCGCGAGGGCCTCCTGAAGGAGAACATCGACGGCGAGGCCCTGATGTGGGCGCACCAGCGCCTGATCGGCCGGCCCGAAGCCCGCCGCATTCTGATGGTGATCTCCGACGGGGCGCCGGTGGACGACAGCACCCTGAGCGTCAATTCGGGCCACTATCTGGAGCGCCACTTGCGGCAGGTCATCGGCGAGATCGAGGGCAAGAGCCCCGTGGAGCTGATCGCCATCGGCATCGGCCACGACGTCACGCGCTACTACCGCCGCGCCGTCACCATCGTCGATGTCGAGCAGTTGGGTGGGGTGCTGGTCGAGCAGCTGGCGGCCCTGTTCGAGGAAGAGCCCCGCCAGATCGCGCGCGCGCGTGGACTCTTGGCTCCGCCGCCGGTCGTGACGCCCCAGGCGACGCAAGCGGCCAAGACGGCCCGGACGCCGGCGTGACGATCCGCGCGGCGCTGGCTCTCGTCCTGCTGGGCGGTCTGGTCGCCGGTTGCGGACCGCGCACGCCGCCGCCGGCCCTCGTTCCGGCCGCGCCGGTCAAGGCCGGCCCCGAGATCACCGTCGTCGCCACCCCCGTACCGCTCGACGCGGCCAATCCGGCCAAGGTCACGGCGGAAGGCGGCTTCACCTATGCCGGCGGCCTGGCGCTGACCAGCCCCGACACCACGCGGCTGCACGGCCTGTCCGACCTGCGCATCGGCGGTGACGGCGCGCTGATCGCGATCAGCGACGAAGGCGACGTGTTCGAAGCCAAGCTCCAGCTCGACCCGAACGGCCGCCTGGTGGGCCTGACCAATGGCAAGCTGCGCCCGCTGCCCGGGCTGAACGGCCAACCGCTGCAGGGTAAGCGCCAGGGCGACGCCGAGGGCCTGGCCATCCTGCCCAATGGCGACCGCCTGGTCAGCTTCGAGGGCGACCACCGAATCTGGCTCTATCCGGCCCAGGCCGACGGCGGCTGGGGAACGCCCCGCGCCGTCCCCAAGCCCGCCACCGTCTTCCCCGACAACGAGGGCATGGAGGCGATCTCGGCCTATCCCGCCGCCGGTCCCGACGCCTATCTGGTGGGCGGCGAGGAGGGCGAGGTCTGGGTCTGTCGCCTCTCGGCCGACTGCAAGGCGCTGCCGCCGCAATCGGGACCCGACTTCACCTGGGGCCTGACGGCCTTCGCGGGGTTCCAGGGGACGGCCGTGGCCACCCTGCACCGGGGCTACGATCCCATCCGAGGCTGGCGCGCGATCGTCCGCTTCATCGCCGATCCGACCCTGCCCAGCGCCCGCCAGCGGACCGCCGCGTCGCTGCACATCGAGGGCGGCATGCCGCGCGACAATTTCGAGGGCCTGGCCCTGTCCAGTTCGCCGTCCGGCGCGACGCGGATCTATCTGATCTCCGACGACGGAGCCGTCAGCAACCAGCAACGCACCCTGCTGTTGGCCTTCGACTGGACGCCGCCGCCGCCACCGCCGCCCGCTCCGGCCAAGCCGCCCCGCAAACCCGTCCGCAAGCGCTGACGCCCGGCGCAGCCTTAACGGAAATCAACTAAGTTACGGAATTTGTTTCGTTTGCAACGAAATGGTACCGCTAACATTTTTTCGCCGAATGGCGTTTTCGCACTTGCAGCAGACAGCGTTGTCATGCTTTCCTGCCTGTGACGGACGACGAGGCGAGAACCTGGGGGCCGTCAGAGGAACGCGCCGGGAGGCGGTTGAATCCAACCTCCTTTCCGGGACTATCAACATGATCCGACTGCTCGTCATCGCCATCAGCGCCCTGATGGCCACCACCGCCGCCACTTCGGCCAGCGCCGGAGAATTCACGATCAAGGTCCGTGGCCGCGCTCCGGCCGAGGTGCACGCCGAAATCGTCAGCGCCGCCAAGCAGCTCTGCCAGGAAGCCCTGGCCGGCGAACCCGCCGCCCGCGACATGGCCTCCTATTGCGTTCGCGACCTCACCCGCGACGCGGTCAGCCGCACCAAGAGCAGCGACCTGGTCGCCTATGACAAGGCCCAGGGCCGCGGCACGTACTCCATGCGCGTGGCGACCCGCTAACGCCTGTCTATCCGGTTCGGACGATTCCATCTAAACTGGACAACCTCTCAAGGCGTCGCGTCTTTCGTGATGCGGAAGGCCCGCGGAACAGGTTTCCGTGGGCCTTTTGCCTTCGCAATCGGTTGCGGCGGCCAAGATCATCGACGCGAACCCGTTTAGGGTGCGGCGCAACATAATCGTTGATAAGTCAGCCGAACGTCGCTATATCCACCGTGACGACGCGACAGGCGAAGATCGAGCAGGGTCGTCAGAGGAACGCGTCTGGAGGTGGTTGCACACAACCCCCTTTCGGAACCATCGAGATGATCCGCTCCATCGTCCTGGCCGCTTCGGCCATCGCTCTGGCCGCCGCCGCTCCCGCCTCGGCCGCTGAAATGCGCATCAAGGTCGCCGGCAAGTCGGCCGCCGAAGTCCGCGCCGAAATCGTCAAGGCCGCCTCGACCGTGTGCTGGCAAGACGTCCGTGGCGAAGCCCTCGCCGGCTATCTGTATCCGGCCTGCATCCGCGCTTCGGTCAATGACGCCGTGGCCAAGATCAACAACCCGGCCCTGAACGCCTACAACGCCGCCAACCCGGCCTCGAGCGCCGTCGTCGCGCGCTAAGCGACAA
>NZ_DATFAV010000255.1:0-5396 GCF_035254145.1 Caulobacter sp.
CGGATTGCCCATCGAGACGCAGACCGGGGTGTGGACCCACGGCGCGTCGATCGGGCCGACCTGCAGCTCGACCCGGGCGGTGTCCATCTCCTCGGCCAACGGGATCTCGTTCCAGGCCAGGCGCGGCGGGCCCATGTCGACGGTGACCAGCTTCTCGCCGGCGGCCACGCCCGACAGGCGCCCGGCCACGGTGTCGAAGGCCACCGCGTCCTTGCCCGAGGACTGCATCAAGAGCCAGGCCACGCAGCGCGTGCCGTTGCCGCAGGCCCCGGTTTCCTCGCCGTCGGAATTCCAGAACCGCACATAGGCCGCCGCGCCCTCGGCCTTGGGCGGGTCGATGGCGATGACCTGGTCGCAGCCGATCCCGCCGTCTCGTTTGGCGATCGCGCGGATCTCCGCCGGAGTCGGATCAAAGGTCTGCGTCTGGGTCTCGATGACGACGAAGTCGTTGCCGAGCCCGTTCATCTTCAGGAAGGTGCGGCTCATGACGCGGCTATATAGGCGAAAAGCCGCGCCAAGTCAGGGGACGGGTGGACGCGGGCCACGCAGGTCGGCCAAGCTGGGCGATCCGCCGATGGATCCCTACATGCGCAAGCTCCTCCTGACCCTCCTTGCTTCCACGAGCCTGATGACCCTGACCCCCGCGATCGCCGCCGACAGCGCCAAGCCTACGGAAGCCCGCACGCCGCTCTCCGAGCTCGGCAAGGACGACCCCTATCTGTGGATGGAGGAGATCGAAGGGACCCGCGCGCTCGATTGGGCCAAGGCCCAGAATACGCGCAGCCTGGGCGTGCTGCAGGGCGATCCGCGCTACGCCGATCTTGAGGCCAAGGCCCTGGCGATCCTCAACGCCAAGGACCGCGTGCCGGGCGTGTCGTTCGCCGGCGACGGGACCTTGCGCAACTTCTGGCAGGACGCCGAGCACGTGCGGGGTCTCTGGCGCCGGACGACGCTGGACAGCTACCGCACCGCCGAGCCCGCCTGGGAGACGATCCTCGACATCGACGCCCTCTCGAAGGCCGAGAACGCCAACTGGGTGTTCAAGGGCGTAAGCTGCCTGCCGCCGGACGAGACCCGCTGCCTGGTCACCCTGTCGAACGGCGGCAAGGACGCGGTGACGGTCCGCGAGTTCGACACCACGACCCGAAGCTTCGTGGACGGCGGCTTCGTCCTGCCCGAGGGCAAGCAGAACTATGCATGGCTGGACAAGGACACCCTGCTGGTCGGCCGCGAATGGACGCCCGGCGAGCTGACCGACTCCGGCTACGCCTATGTGCTGAAGACCCTGAAGCGCGGCCAGACGCTGGACCAGGCGGTCGAGGTCTATCGCGGCCAGAAGACCGACGTGTCCGTGAGCCCGGTGGTGCTGCGCGACGCCGACGGCAAGGTCGTGGCGGTGATGGCCCACCGGGGCGTCACCTTCTTTGAAAGCGAGCACTACCTGATCACCGACAAGGGCGCGACGAAGCTGCCGCTGCCGGCCAAGGTGTCGCTGCAGGCCTATCTGAAAGGCCGTTTCGTCTTCCAGCTCGAGCAGGATTGGCCGGAAAAGGGCCTGAAGACGGGCGACCTCTTCGACTACGACATCCATGCGCTGGCGGTGGGCGCCAAGCCCAGTCTGGTGTTCCGGCCTGGTCCCCGGCAGTCGGTCGAGAACGTGACCACGACGCGCAACCGAATGGTCGTCAGCCTGCTGGACAACGTAAAGGGCGCGGCCCTGTCCTTCGACTATGGAGCCAAGGGCTGGACCCACGCGAAGCTGGACCTGCCGACCAATGAGTCCATCGGCTTTGGCGGCGCGCCGTCGGAGCGCGACGACCGGATCTTCTTCACCGTCACCGGCTACCTGACCCCGACCACCTACTGGCTGGCCGACGCGGCCTCCGGCTCGCTGGAGCAGGTCAAGGCCTCGCCCGCCCGCTTCGACGCGGGGGCCCACGTCGTCGAGCAGTTCGAGGCCACCTCGTCGGACGGGGTGAAGATCCCCTACTTCGTCGTGCGGCCCAAGGGACTGAAGTACGACGGATCGGCCCCTACCCTGCTTTACGCCTATGGCGGCTTCCAGGTGTCGATGACGCCGGCCTATTCCGGCGTGATGGGCAAGCTGTGGCTGGAGCGCGGCGGGACCTATGTGGTGGCCAACATCCGCGGCGGCGGCGAGTTCGGCCCGGCCTGGCACGAGGCCGCGCTGAAGGCCAATCGCCAGAAGGCCTATGACGACTTCTTCGCCGTTTCCCAGGACCTGATCGCCCGCAAGATCACCTCGCCCCGACGCCTGGGGATCATGGGCGGCAGCAACGGCGGCCTTCTGATGGGCGTCGCCCTGACCCAGCGGCCCGAACTCTACAACGCCGTCGTGGTGCAGGTGCCGCTGTTCGACATGATCCGCTACAGCCAGATCGGGGCCGGCGCCTCGTGGAGGGGCGAGTATGGCGACCCGGCCATACCGTCCGAGCGGGCGGTGATCGCCAAGTACGACCCCTATTCCAACCTGAAGGCGGGCCAGAAGTATCCCGAGGTCTTCATCGAGACCTCGACCAAGGACGACCGTGTCCACCCGGCCCACGCCCGCAAGGCGGCCGCGCGGCTGGAGGAACTGGGCTACGGCGTGCTCTATTACGAGAACATCGACGGCGGCCACGCCGCCAGCGCCAATCTGGCCGAGACGGCCCGCCGCCAGGCGCTGGAGTATGTCTATCTCACCCGCCGGCTGATGGACTGAGAGCTTCAGTGGACGGCGTTGATCCGGATCGCCGCCGGATCGACGCCGCCAGCCGGCCAGGCGCGGGTCCAGCCGTACCTCAGCTCGCCCTCGCGGAAGGCGAAGCGGTCGAGGTGCTTGGCCACCACGTCCTCCAGGCGGACCAGGCCCTCCAGGTCGGCGGCCTCGACGGTGATGTCCAGGCCGTCGGCGTGGGCGACCATCCGGCAGGTCCCCAGCGGCAGCGGGAACAGGGCCGAGGTCTCGTCGTAACGGACCTCGAACCTATGGCTCCAGTGCTTGGCCAGCTGGGTCATGTAGCGGGCCGCCTTGTCGGTGGCGACGCGGGCGTGGCTTTCCATGGCCGTCCCTCCGGTTAGATGGCTTCGATGACGCTCGCGGCGTCGTCGAGCGCCTTGGCGATGGCCGCGATCTGCTCGGCCGAGAGTTGGCCGCCGTGCAGCTTCAGCCGCAGCGCCGTCTTCAGGTTCTCGCGAGCCCGCAGGATCTGCGGCGAGAAGGCCGCGCTGGCGGACGCCGCCTCGGCCATGCGCTCGAACAGCGAGCGGATCGGCGCGTCGTTGCTGGCCAGGAAAGCCTCGCCCTCGGCGGTGATCGTATAGAGCTTCTTGCCCCCGCCCGCGTCGCTGGCGGTGACGTAGCCCAGCTCCTCCAAGAGGGTCAGGGTCGGATAGACCACGCCGGGGCTGGGGCTGTAGGCGCCGCCGGCGGCGGTCTCGATGGCCTTGATCAGTTCGTAGCCGTGGCTGGGCTTCTCGGCGATCAGCTTGAGAACCACGAAGCGCAGGTCGCCGTGATCGAAGAACCGCCCGCCCATGCGGCCGCCACGGCCTCGGCCGGGGTGACCACCATGAAAGCCGAAGGGATGACGGCCGTGGTGCTCGTCGCCCTGGCCGTCCCAGCGGCCCCGATGATGGTGATGATGTCGTCCAAACATGTCTTTTCGACTCCGTTTCGTTATATCGAAATGTTAGATATATCGAAAATGTTCTCGGTCAAGAGCTATTTTCGATATATCTAATTTCCAACCGAATCACCGGCGGGCCGGTGCGGCGCGCGCGGGCGAGGCGGAGGCGGGCGTGGGCGGCAAGATCGCGTCGACCACTGCGTCCTCGCCGCCTCAGTGCGCCCGCAATCGGCGCAGGGAAACGGGATGCGACCGGAAATAGTCGTCCTCAATCTTGATACGGATGACGACGTGAATACATGGCGCGTGTGAGAAGCAGGAGCATGAGCTTGAGCCACCTGGACCAGAGCCCGCGCCGGAAGGCGGCCGGACGGCGTTTCGCCGTCGCCGGACTGACCTTGGCCGCGAGCCTGACGGCGCTGGCGCCGGCGGCCCAGGCCCGGGACCAGGACAAGGACGCCCCCGTGTCGGGAATCGCGCCCGCCAATGATCCGCTCGAGGGCTTCAACCGCGGCGCCTTCAAGCTGGGCATGGGCCTGGACAAGGTGCTGCTGGCGCCGATCGCCCACGGCTACATGGCCGTGACGCCGCGACCCGTCCGCAATCGGGTGAGTTCGGCCATCTATAATCTCGGCGAGCCCAACACCGTCATCAACCAGGTGCTGCAGGGCAAACCCAAGCGGGCCATGCGCTCGACCACCCGCTTCGTCGTCAACTCCACCGTCGGCGTGCTGGGCCTGTTCGACGTGGCGGCCAAGATGCATCTGCCGCGCCGCGACGCCGACTTCGGCCAGACCTTCGGTCGCTATGGCGCTGGGCCCGGCGCCTATATCTATGTGCCGCTGATGGGCCCCCTGAACGTCCGCGACGGCGTCGGCCGGGCGCTGGACATGGTCACCGACCCGGTGAGCGCCGTGGCCGGCGGGATCAGCACCGACTTCGGCAAGGCGCGCCTGGGCGCCACGATCCTGGATGTCCGCTCGCAGGCCGATCCGGCGTTCCACGCGTTGAAGGACACGGCCGATCCTTACGTCACGGTCCGTTCGGCCTACGGCCAATACCGCGAGGCCTTCGTTCGCGAAGCCACCGGCGAGGCCGAGGACCTTCCCGATTTCGACTCTCCGCCCCCGGACGCTCCGGCGGCCGCGGCGACCCCCACGCCATGACCTTTCCCGGTAAGACCATGAACAACACGATCACCACCCGGCGCGGCGCCAGCGCCGCGCTTTTGGCTTTCTTCGGCGCCGCCGCGATCGGCGCGCCCGCCATGGCCCAGGCCCGCGACCCGGGCGCCGAGGCCTTTGTCCAGGCCAAGGCCCAGCGGGTCATCTCGGTCCTGGCCAACAAGGGCATGGCCGACGCGCAGAAGAAGCAGGTCTTCCACCAGGCGGTGGACGAACTGGCCGACGTGCCGCGCATCACCAACTTCGTGCTGGGCAAGTACGCCCGCACCATCACCCCCGACCAGAAGGCGAGGTTCGTCCCGACCTTCCGCGCCTACGCCGAGAAGGTCTATCAGGACCGCATCGACGACTATCGCGGCGAGACGCTGAAGGTGACCGGCTCGGTCGTGCGCAAGCCGGGCGACGTGATCGTCAACACCACGATCTCGGGCGGCCAGATCAGCCAGCCCCTGCCGGTGGCCTGGCGGGTGCTGGGCGGCGGCCAGAACTGGAAGGTCGTCGACATGCAGTTCAAGGGCGTCTGGCTGGCCATCACCCAGCAGCAGGACTTCGTCTCGACGATCGACAACGCCGGCGGCAATGT
>NZ_DATFAV010000256.1:0-13133 GCF_035254145.1 Caulobacter sp.
ATGGGCACGAATGCCGGCACCCGAGGCCACTGAGTGGTGGCGAAAGGGCGTGTGACGGCGAACAGCAGCAGCAAAACGCCAGGGACAACGACGAGCGCCAGGAGCCTTTGCGTCGAGCTTGGCGCTGCCCCCGTGAGGACAACGACCTCGTCGTCGCGCGAACTACGCTCACCATCACTCTGCATAACGGCCTACGAAGTTGTGACGCCGTGCGGTGAAGTGTGCGCGAACGGCCCTGGTGCGTAGCTCCATAATAGGAGAGCTCGAGCAGAAATCGAGATTTCTCTACCGATAGCGCCAGTCTGTTGCCTCCCTGGACCGGGTCCTTATCACATGTCGAAAGTAAATCCGCAGCCGGAAGCTTGGCTAGGAACTGGCGGGCTCACAGAAATGACGTCATGTCAAACTTTGGGTTTTCCTTTTGAAATCAAAACTCTAGATTTCTGTCGTATCGATCACGGGTAGACACAAGCGCGTTATTAAAAAAGCTCAGTGAATTCAATTCACTGAGCTTGAAATCACAATTGAGTGGGAATGATTCAGGGGCCTTCCGGGCTGGACGGCGACGGCCGCGCCCGGCAAGCTCGGCGGCGCGTCCGCGCGGCCTAGCGCGCCCCGCGACGGTGGCCAATGAAGCCGATGAAACAGGATCACTCATCTCCCGGGAGTCGGCGCCGGATCGCGGCCAAGGCACGGCGCCACCGTAAGCTCTTGATCGCGCTGGGGGCCGTGCTGATCGCCGCCGGCCTGGCGGCGGCCGCCTTGCCGCAAGTCGCGCCGCTGATCATCGGCGCGGTCGCCGGCTGGCTGCTGTGGCTCTTCGGCGCGATCATGCTGCTCGTGGCGTTGCTCATCGCCACGGGCAAGTCCTTGTGGGGCGGGATCGCGACCAGTCTGGCTGCGGTCGCCGCCGGCGCCTTCTTGTTTTTCCGTCCCGACGCGGGGCTGTTGGCCGCGACGTTGCTGATCGCCGCCGTTCTGATCCTGGACGGCGCCAGCGAGCTCGTCCTGGCCTTGGACCTGCGGCCCGCCGGCGTCTGGCGCTGGGTGCTGGCCTCGTCGATCGCCAGCGGCCTTGCCGGCGTCGTGGTGGCGGGTGCGGGGAGGGCGCAGGATCTGACGGCGATCTTCCTGGGCCTAGCCCTGGCCAGCAGCGGCGCGGCGCTCATCTCCCTGGGGCGCCAGCGACGTTCCCGTCGGCCGCGGCGGCTGGGCGTTCAGACCGACGGGCCGAGCGTCTCGCCCAGGACGCCCTCCACATAGACCATGCGCACGAAGACATAGACGACGACCGCGAGCGGGGTGGCGAACAGCACGCCCAAGGGACCCAGCAGGACGCCCATGGCCAGCACCGCGAACAGGGTCACCGCCATGGGCAGCTGCACCAACTGCCGCAGCACCAGCGGCGTGATCAGATTGGCCTCCAGCTGAGCTGAGACCAGATAGACCAGCCCGGCCCAGAGCAAAGTCTGTGGACCGGCCTCGAGCGCGACCAGCAGGCCGGGCAGGGTCGCGACCATCGGGCCGATCACCGGTACGAACTGACCGATCCCGGCGATCAGGCCAAGGGCCGCGGCGGAGGGGACGCCGACCATCGCCAGGCCGATCCCGGTGGTGACGCCGACCAGCGCCATCGAACAGAGCTGCCCCACGAGCCATTGCCGCAGGGCGCGGTGGATCTGGTCCAGCACCTGCCGCGCCCGTTCCCGGCGCGGTCGCGGAAAGAGCATGAGCGCGCCGCCCACGTAGGAGCCCGGGTGGTAGGCCAGATAGAGCCCCGCGAACAACACGATGATGGTTCCGGCCAAACCGCCGGCCGCGTCGGCGGCGAGTTTGGGACCCAGGCTCACCAGCCAGCCAAAGCCGCGCCAGTCCTCCAGCTTGGCTAGGGCCGCGCCGCCGAACGGCGCCGTCGATAGGCGCGACTGGAGTTCGTCCAAGGCGCGTGGGAGCACCGCGTCGAGGGCCGCGAACTGCGCTTCGGCCTGACGGCCGAAGATCCAGATCGCGCTGGCGACACACGCGATGGTCGCGGCGACAGCCAGCGTCAGCGCCAGAGGACGGCGCAGGCGAAGCTGGGCGTGAAGCGGTTCGGCTAACGCGTTGAGCAGCACCGCCACAAGCCCCGCGCCGAAGGCCATCAGGATGACGTCGGCCAGGCGGATCGCCAGCAGGGCCAGGGCGACGCTGGCCATGGCCAACACCACGGTCTGCCGGATTGCGCCGCCCAGCGGCGATGTCGAGCTCGTCGACTCCATGAGCGCAGCTAGCCTCGAGCGATCATCACGGGCCTTGATCCCAGTCAAGATCGCCCCACGGCCTTGGACAAGACTAAATCGTCGCCGCGGCCTTTCGGCGAGGCGCTTTGCTCCCGAATGGGCGCGGCAGGATCGTGCGAGAACCAGAGGACCTTGTCGGGCGCTTGTGGGACATTCTTCTGCGGATCGACAGCGATCTGGCCGCCAGATCCCGTAAGGCCGTCGCGGCGGCTGTCGCCTTCGCTCAAGGCCCTGGACGCGGAAGTCGCCGTCCTGGCCCCTCGGGTCGCTATCGCGCTGGCCGGGATTTCTCCGCCGGAACCCTGGTCGGCCTTGCCGGGCCGACACGGGAGTGAGAAACCTGCCAACTTGATCGAATCCGGCGAGATAAGATGCTTCGAGATCGCCACAACGAACTGGGCCGCCAGCACGGTGCGCGCTCAGTTGGCGCATATTTACTGAAGCGTCGGGTGTCAGTTCTCGCGCGGGCCTGAATAGCCTGATTTTCGAAGACCTGATGATCGACGCGCCGCCGCGCCGATAGGCCGGCCAGACCCTGGATGAGCCTCGGCGCGTCACGCCTTGTCGGACTACTGCTCTGGAGCCGCCCAGATGAGCCATGACCTATCGGCGAATGCGCCCCCCACCGTGATGGCGCGCCGTCTTGGCCTGTTCACCCAGGACGAAGCGGTCGTGCTGATGCGCACCGACTGCCATGTCTGCCGCTCGGAAGGTTTGTCGCCCCGCGCTCAGGTCCTGATGGTCGCCGGCGACCGCGAGGTCATGGCCACCCTCTACCAGATCGAGGGGAATCTCCTGGGCGAACATGAAGCCGGGTTCTCCGAAGCGGCCTGGCGGCGGCTGGGCGTGGCCGAGGGCGACGAGGTCCTGGTTCGCCATCCGCCCACCCTGGCGTCGATGTCCAATGTCCGTCGACGGATCTTCGGCAAGCGTCTCGACGAGCCGGCCATGTCGGCGATCATCGGGGACGTCGTCGCCGGGCGCTACACCGACGCGCACCTTGCCGCCTTTCTGACCGCCTGCTCGAGCCCGCCGCTCGATACTGGCGAGGTGATCGGTCTGACCCGGGCCATGGTCGAGACCGGCAGCCGCCTCGCCTGGAGCGCGTCGGTTGTCATCGACAAGCATTCCGTCGGCGGACTGCCGGGCAACCGCACCACGCCCATCGTGGTGGCGATCCTGGCCGCCTGCGGCCTGACCATTCCCAAGACCTCGTCGCGAGCGATCACTTCGCCGGCGGGCACGGCCGACGTCATGGAGACCCTGACCCGCGTCGATCTCGACGCCCCGACCATGCGGCGCGTGGTGGAGGCGCAAGGCGGCTGCCTGGCCTGGGGCGGAGCGGTGGGTCTGAGCCCGGCGGATGATATCCTGATCCGGGTGGAGCGCGTGCTCGACATCGACACCGAAGGTCAGCTGGTCGCCTCGGTGATCTCCAAGAAGCTCGCCGCCGGCTCGACCCATGTCGTCATCGACATTCCCGTTGGGCCGACCGCCAAGGTCCGCTCCGACGACGCGGCCGCCGCCCTGGCGTCGCGGTTGGAGACGGTGGGCCGCGCCTGCGGCCTCCAGATCCGATGCCTGCTCACCGACGGCGCCCAGCCAGTCGGACGGGGCGTTGGTCCGGCCCTGGAGGCGCGCGACGTCCTGGCGGTGCTGCAGGGCGATCCGCGCGCCCCGCTCGATCTGCGGCGTCGAGCCTGCCAGCTGGCTGGCGCGGCCCTGGAGCTCTCGGGCCATACGCCGTTCGGCGAGGGGGAGGCCTTGGCCGAGCGGGTTCTCGCTGATGGTCGCGC
Organism: Caulobacter sp.; assembly: GCF_035254145.1. Taxonomy (GTDB): domain Bacteria; phylum Pseudomonadota; class Alphaproteobacteria; order Caulobacterales; family Caulobacteraceae; genus Caulobacter. Next base: position 4,076 of record NZ_DATFAV010000256.1, read on the forward strand.
CTGGAGCAGGTTTCAGCGCATCTGCGAGGCGCAAGGCGGAATGCGCGTCCCGCCGCGCTCCGCCTTCAGCGCGCCGCTGCTGGCGACGCGTTCGGGGCGGGTGGCGCAGATCAACAACCGCACCCTGGCCAGACTCGCCAAGCTCGCCGGGGCGCCAGACGCCAAGGCCGCCGGGCTGGAGCTCCACTGCCGGCTGGGCGACGAGATCCAGGCCGGGGAAACCCTGGTGACGGTCCATGCCGAAGCGGCCGGAGAGTTGGCCTATGCGCTGGAGTTCGCGGCCGCCAACGCCGACTATGTCAGCCTGGAGACTTAACATGCGGCTGCTTCTGCCTCTTCCCGGCAACGAAGGCTTCGCCGATCGTCTCGCGCGGGCCGGTGGCGGCGCCGTCGGCGCCTTGCGGAGCCGCCAGTTTCCCGATGGCGAAAGCTATGTGCGGATCGAGGCCGACGTCGTCGGGCGGATCGTCGACCTCGTCTGCACCTTGGCCCAGCCCGACGCGGCGTTCCTGCGCCTGGCCTTCGCCGCCGACGCCCTGCGCGACCTGGGCGCGACGCAGGTCAATCTGATCGCCCCCTACCTTGGCTATCTGCGTCAGGACGCGCGATTCCTGCCGGGCGAGGCGATCACGTCCAGGACCTTCGCCCGCCTCCTCGGCGGCGTCGTCGACAGGATCGTCACCGTCGATCCCCATCTCCATCGCTATCGCGCCCTGGAAAGCCTTTACGCCATACCCTGCCAGACCTTGCACGCCGCGCCGCTGCTGGCCGACTGGATCAAGGGCGAGGTTCCGGCGCCCCTGATCATCGGCCCCGACAGCGAAAGCCGGCAATGGGTCGCGGCCGTCGCCGATCGCGTCGGGGCGCCCCACGTGGTGATGGCCAAGCAAAGGTTTGGTGATCGGGAAGTCCGGGTGGACCTGCCCGATCTGTCGGCGCATCGCGGTCGCCAGGCGGTGCTGATCGACGACATCGCCGCCTCCGGGCGCACCCTGGCGGCGGCGGCCAAAGCCCTGGCGCTTCGGGGCTTCGTCTCGCCCGTCTGCGTGGTCGTGCACGCCGTGTTTGGCCAGGACGCCCTGGCCCATCTCGAGACGGTGACCGGGCGGATCGTTTCGACCGACTCCATCGCTCATCCGACCAACGCCATCGGGCTGGCGCCGCTCTTCGTCGGTCCTTAGAGGAAGACGATCCGGATTTGCGGGGGATCGAGGTCGGGGCCATCCTCCGTCGAGAGGCGCCGTCAGACGATCGATCGCGGGGAGGTCGACCATGTCCATCAACGATCCGTCGCCGCCGGGATCCGGCTTCCGGATCAGCGGCCTGTGCAAGGTCTATCCGACGGGCGCGGGTGAGGTGCACGCGCTACGGGGCGTCGATCTGACCATCACGCCCGGCGAGACCCTGGTGCTGCTGGGCCCCTCGGGTTCGGGGAAGTCGACGCTCCTCAATATCCTCGGTGGCCTGGACGCCGCCACATCCGGTTCGGTCCGCTTCGGCGCGGTCGAACTGGCCGGCGCCAGCGCCTCGGCCCTGACTCGCTATCGGCGCGACAGCGTCGGCTTCATCTTTCAGTTCTTCAATCTCGTGCCCAGCCTGACGGCGCGGGAGAACGTCGCCCTGATCACCGAGATCGCCGCCGACCCGATGCGTCCGGAAGAGGCCCTGGCGCGCGTGGGCCTGGCCGACCGCATGGACCACTTCCCCGCCCAACTGTCCGGCGGCCAGCAGCAGCGCGTGGCGGTGGCGCGGGCGATCGCCAAACGCCCGGCGCTTCTGCTCTGCGACGAGCCGACCGGCTCGCTTGACAGCGAAAGCGGCGTCCAGGTGCTGGAGGCGATCGCCGAGGTCGCCAGCGAAGTCGGCGCGACCACCCTGATCGTCTCCCATAACGCCGCCATCGCCGCCATGGCCGATCGGATCGTCCGCTTTCGCGACGGCCAGATCACGGAGGTTTCGACCAACGCGCATAAGACCCCGCCGCGGGAGATGCGCTGGTGAGGCCCGGTCCGCTGGACCGCAAGCTGCTGCGCGACCTGTGGCGCACGCGCTGGCAGGTCGCCGCCATCGCGCTGCTGATCGCCTGCGGGGTGGCCGTCGCGGTGATGGCCTTCTCAGCCCAGCGCGCCTTGGCCGAGGCTCAACGGGCCTTCTATGCCGAAACCCGCTTCGCCGATGTCTTCGTCCTGGCCAAGCGCGCGCCGATCTCGCGAGCGCGCGATCTGGCGGCGATCGACGGCGTGATCGCGGTCGACGCCCGCATCGTGCAGTCGGGCCTGATGGACGTGCCGGGCCTTCAGCGGCCGGCGACAGCCAGGCTGATCTCGCTGCCGGACGATCCGGCGGCGAGCCTGAACCGGGTTCGTCTCATGCGCGGCCGCATGCCCGATCCGACGCGCATCGGCGAGGCGGTGGCGCTCGGCACCTTTCTGGACGCGGCCGGGATCCGGCTGGGCGAGCCGCTCAAGGCGACGATCAATGGTCGCGAGATCCGCTTGGTCATCGTCGGGGCCGTCCTGTCGCCCGAATACGTCTATGTCCCGTCGCCCGAGTCCTTCATGCCCGACGACGCTCACCAAGGCGTCATGTGGGCGCCGCGCCGAACGGTCGAACGGGTTGGCGGGATGAGCGGCGCGTTCAACGCGGCGAGCCTGCGCCTGGCGGCCGGCGCGACCCTCCCCGCCGTGCTGACCGAAGTCGACCGCCAGCTTGCGCCCTATGGCGGCCGCGCCGCCTACGCCCGCGCCGATCAGCCCTCGCACGCCTTTCTCGACGCGGAGTTGAAGGAGCTGTCGACCTCGGCCTCGATCCTGCCGCCCGTCTTCCTGATCGTCGCCGCCAGCCTCGTTCACCTGGTCGTCAGCCGCCTGGTGGACGCCGAGCGCGAGCAGATCGGCCTGCTCAAGGCCTTCGGCTATCGGGACCGCGACGTGGCCTGGGTCTATCTGCGGATGGCCGCCGCGATCGGCCTCGTGGGAGCCATGGCCGGCGGCGCGGCGGGCGCGGCGCTCGGCGCGGCGATCGTTGACATCTACCGGGCCTATTTCCGATTTCCGGTCCTGAACGTCCACTTCCACTGGACCGCCTTCGCGATCGCCTCCGTCCTCTCGGTGACCGCGGCCGCGGCCGGCTCGCTGGCGGCGGTCCGGCGCGTGGCGGCTCTGTCCCCGACGGTGGCCATGCAGCCGCCGAGGCCCGCGGTCTACGCCGCCGGCCTCCTCGATCGACTGACGGCAGGGCGGGGCTTCGATCAGGGCAGCCGCATGATCGTGCGCAGCCTGGAGCGCTTTCCGGGGCGCGCCGTGCTCACGGCGGCCGGTCTGGCCGCCAGCCTGAGCCTGCTGATCGGGACGCAGTTCCTGTTCAACGGCGTCGACCAGGTGGTCGAAGCGACCTACTATCGCGTCCAGCGCTGGAGTGACGCCATCAGCTTCGTCGAACCCAGGGATGTGGCCGCCGTTCGCGACGCGGCGCGGCGGCCAGGCGTCTACGCCGCCGAACCGACCCGCGTGGTCGCCGCTCGCCTGCAAGTCGGCGGTCGGCGGGAAACGGTGCGCCTCTTCGGGCTCGAGCCGACGTCCGACCTGCATAGGCCCCTCGACGCGGCCGGGCGGCGCGTCCCGTTCCAAGGGCGCGGTCTGGTGCTCAGCGAGGCCCTGGCCACCCGACTTGGCGTTCGGCCCGGCGATGTGATCTGGACCGAGATCCTCGACGGCTCCGGTCCCCGCGCCCTGTTGCCGATCACCGGCCTGGCCCGGGACTACAGCGGCCTGACCGCCTACATGAGCCGCGCGGCCCTCAACAGGATGATGGGCGAGGGGGACCTGGCCAGCGGCGCGGATCTGCTCGTCGCGGCCGACGCCCGGCCCGGCTTCTACCGCGCCATCGAGCGGACGCCCCAGATCGTCGGCGCTTCGTCCCGCGACGACACCGTGGCCAGTTGGCGCTTGGTGATGGCGCAGTCCTTCCGGACCGCCATCGTCTTCTATCTCGGCTTTGCCGGCGCGATCGCCTTCGGCGTGGCCTACAACACCTGTCGCATCGCCCTTTCCGAACGCGGACGAGACTTGGCGACCCTGCAGGTGCTCGGCTTCGGACCCGTCACGTGCGCCTATGTGCTGGTCGGCGAGCTGACTATCCTGAGCCTGCTGGCCATTCCGCTCGGCATGCTCGGGGGGCAAGCTCTCGCCCGCGGCCTGGTGGCGGCCTATTCGCGCGAAGAGCTTCGCCTGCCGGCCGTCATCAACGCCGACAGCTACGCCATGGCGATCGCCGTCTATCTGGCGATCGTGGCGATTGCCTGCGCCCTGGTCGCCCGCCGCATCTGGGCGCTCGACCTCGTGGCCGTTCTGAAGACGCGGGAGTAGACATGGGCAAGATGGCTTGGCCGCGATGGGCGCTTTTGGCGGCGCTGGTGATCGTCGTGGCGCTCGTCGTGATCGTGCTGGCCGCGCCGCGCCCAGTGTCGGTGACGCTCGCCCCGGTCGGCGTCGGCCCCATCACCGACAGCGTCGCCGATCAGGGCTACGCCCGCGTGCGGGAGGCCTATGTGGTCTCGGCCCCGGTGTCGGGACGGCTGCAGCGCCTGGACCTGCATGTCGGCGATCGGGTCGAGAAGGGCTCGACCCTGATCGCACGCATCCTCCCCTCGGGGGCTGAACTGCTCGATCCTAGGACTCGGGCTCAGGCCGAAGCCCGCGTCGCGGTCGCGACGGCGGCCGTCGCCAGCGCCCGCGCGCAACTGGAACAGTCGGCCGCGGGCGCCCGGCAGCTCGAAGGCGATCTCGCCCGCCAGCGTGAACTCGCCGCCAAGGGCTTCGCGGCGGCCCAGGCCCTCGAGGCCGTCGAGGCCAAGGCGCGCGCCGCCCGCGCCGGCGTCCGCGCCGCCCAGGCGGACTTGAACGTGCGCCGTTCCGAACTCGGCGTCGCCCGCGCGGCCTTGATTGGACCCGAGGGAGAGGGGCAGGGCGCGGTTTCGGTCAGCGCGCCCGCCTCGGGCTATGTCACCCGGGTGCTGCAGGAGAGCGAGCGCACCGTCGCCGTCGGCGCGCCGCTTGTCGAGGTCAGCGACAAGGGTGGTCTGGAGGCGGCGATCGAGTTCCTGTCACAGGACGCGGTGAAGATCCGCGAGGGCATGGCCGCTGAAGTGTTCGATTGGGGCGGTCCGGCGCTGCCGGCCGTTGTTCGCCGTGTCGAACCCCAGGGCTTCACCAAGGTCTCGGCGCTTGGCGTCGAGGAGCAAAGGGTCCTGGTCTTCCTGCAAATGTCCGGCGACCCGACGGCCTGGGCGAGCCTTGGACCCGGCTACCGGCTGTGGGGCCGGGTCTTCCTACGGCGCGAACCCCGCGCCCTCAAGGTCGCCCTCGGCGCCCTCGTGCGCCAAGGCGGCGGCTGGGCGGTGTTCAAGGCCGACGCGGGGCGGGCGCGCCTGACGCCGGTGGACGTTGGCGTGATGACCGATCGCGAGGCTGAGATCCTCAAGGGCTTGCGCGCGCAGGATCAGGTCGTCGTGTTCCCTTCCGACCAGATCCGCGACGGCGTCCGCCTCAAGCGCCGGGCGAACTGACGCTCCTCCATGGGGCAGGCGTCCAATACCGCGATCGGGCCCACGTCCCGCCTGTCCACCGCGCGCGTCTACACGGTAGGGGGCGACGAGCGAGAGCGGCGTGTTTTTTTGTCAAATTGACCATGCTCAACTCGCTCCGCCATCAGGGTCGCATGCTCTGCTCCGCGTCGTTCGGACGTGCATAGGATCAAGGAGGCCTGCGATGAACACTCAAGACTCTCAAGCCCTGCTCCCTGTTTTCGGATCGCGAGGGCTTCACTTCTTCGGCCCGCTACAGCGTGAGATCGATCGTGTGTTCGCCGATTTCGGCCGTGGTCTCGGTCGCGGCGGCTTCGATGCGCCCAGTCTCGACTTCGCCGAAACCAGCGACGGAATTGAGCTCAAGCTGGACGTCCCCGGCTACAAGGAAGGTGAAATCACCGTGACGCTCGATGGCGATGTCCTAACGATTTCCGGCAAGACCACGGCCCAGACCGAGGAGAAGGAAAAGACCTACCACCTCGTCGAGCGCCGTAGCGGGGCCTTCTCGCGCTCGGTGGTGTTGCCCGTCGCCGTCGCCTCCGACAAGGTTCGCGCGAGCCTGGTTGACGGCGTTCTGACCATCACCGCGCCCAAGGCGGCTACGACGGCTGGCAGGACGATCACCATCGAAACCAAACCCGCCGTCGCCGCGTGACCATGCTGGCCATGGTGCTTCAGGACGGGCGCTTGGCGCCCGTCCTCCGACCATCGCCGCACCCAGCGCCAGGAGAGCTTCTGGTGCGGGTGCGCGCCTGCGGTGTCTGCCGCACGGATCTGCATCTTCTCGACGGGGATTTGCCCCTGACGGGACCCATCGTCCCCGGACACGAGGTAGTCGGCGAGGTCGCCGAGCTTGGTCCGGGCGCGCACGGGTTCGATGTCGGCCAGCGTGTCGGCGTGGCGTGGCTGGGATCGACCTGTGGCCACTGTACCTATTGCCGGCAAGGGACCGAAAATCTCTGTGACGCCGCGGTGTTCACGGGCTGGACCCGTGACGGCGGCTACGCCCAGATGCTCACCGCCGACGCCCGGTTCTGCTTTCCGTTGCCCGAGGGACCCAGCGACGCCGATCTCGCGCCGCTGCTCTGCGCCGGACTGATCGGGTTCCGCGCTTGGCGCATGGCTGGCGAGCCTGCCCGCGTTCAGCGGCTTGGCCTTTACGGATTCGGGGCGGCCGCCCATCTTCTGGCGCAGTTGGCGAAGGCCGAGGGCCAGAAGGTCTACGCCTTCACCAAGCCCGACGATCGAGCCGCCCAGGATCTTGCGATCGAGATCGGCTGTCTTTGGGCGGGCTCGTCCTTGCAACCGCCTCCCGAGCCGCTTGACGCGGCTATCCTGTTCGCGCCGTCCGGCGATCTTGTGCCCCTGGCCTTGCGGGCCGTGCGCAAGGGCGGGACCGTGGTCTGCGGGGGCATCCATATGAGCCAGATCCCGGCGATGGATTATGCGGACCTCTGGGGCGAACGGCGGCTGGTGTCGGTCGCCAACCTCACTCGGGCCGACGCTCTCGACTATTTTCCCCGCGCCGTGCGCGCTGGCGTCAAGGCGCACGTAAAGACCTACGATCTGCGCCAAGCCGGCCAAGCGCTAGCGGATCTGCGCGAGGGCGCCTTCACGGGCGCGGCGGTGTTGATGGTGCGCTAAGCTTCAGGCGCTGACGAGTTCGAACAGATCGTCGAGCTTGGCGCGGACCTGCTCCAGGAGATCAGAACCCCACTCTTCGGTCATGTTCGGGACGACGCCGCCGAAATGTTCGTGCCCAAGCAGTCGAAGGCCGCAGACGCCGCAAAGATGCAGGTCGAAGACGGTCATCAGGGCCTTCAGAGCGCCTGTGCTGTTGACCCAGTGCTCGGGCGCGCCCGACGTGGAGAAGCTTGCCAGGGTTACGCCGTCGAGGAGCGGCTCCATGTGACCGCTGACCGAGGCGTATCCGAAACCCATGCCCAGGACACGGTCGACATAGCCCTTCAGGATCGCGGGCGGGGCGTTGAACCAGAAGGGATAGACGAAGATCAGGCTCCTGGCGTCGGCTAGAAGGGCGCGCTCGGCCGCCACATCCGCCGCCGGCGTCGCGCCGTAGGCCGTGGGCATCTCCTCGGCCCTCAGGCGGGGGTCGAAGTTGAGAGCGTAGAGATCGCGCAGGACCACATCGTGGTTGCTCGCGCGCAGATGATCGACGCAGGTACGGGCGATGGCCCCGCAGAAGCTGTTGGGCTTGGGGTGGGCGAGGATGACCGCGTGCTTCAAGTGAATCTCCGATGGCGTGTCGAGCTTGGAGGAAAGACCGGCTCTCCAGCCTCAGCCCTCGACGAGGGCGGCCAAGCGGCTTGGCGCCCTGATGCGAAAGCGCCGGCAGCCGTCGAACTGCACAATCCCTTTGGCCTGGAGATGGGTTAGGGTGCGCGACACCGTCTCCACGGTCAGGCCCAGATAGTCGGCTATATCCTGTCGCGCCATTGGAAGGTCGACCCAATCGCCCGTCAATCGCTGCGCGATATCATCGAGAAAGCCCGCGATGCGCTCGATGGCCCTCTTGCGCGCCACCAGCAACAGATGATCGCGAACCTGCGCCAGCTCCTCGCCGGTGGCGCGCCATAACATGCTTTCCAGCCGTTGGCCTAGGTCGCCGTAGTGCATCAGGGCTGAGCGGCGAACGGCCAGGACCTTGGTCGGAGCGAGCGCCTCGGCTGAGGCTCGACGGAGAGGGGCGGTCTCCAGGCCGAAGATATCGCCAGAATAGTAGAAGCCGCCGACCTGTCGGCGACCATCGCTCAGCAACCGGGCCGACCGCACCGCGCCGGCGAGCACATGGTAGACAAGATCGGTCTGGTCGTCCTGAACGTAGATTTCGTCGTCGGCGTCAAAGGTCATGGCGACGCCTATCCGCTCGAAAAGGTCGACGAGCGATGGTTCGACGACGGCGGGGTGGAACTGACGAGGAGGCGAGGAGAGGACGGCGGTCAGGGTCATGGCGCGCTCCCAAGCGAATGTCGACAAGACTAGGCCTCGCTTCGACGATCCGACATTGGGAACTCTACTTAGGGTTAGGACAATCTGCGCCGCGCCGGCGAGGCGCCGGCCTTGTTCGGTCCTTTGGTGAAGCGACAGGGGAGAGGCCTTTGCTCCAACGAGCTTTGGCGCGATGATCAAACGTTCAGGCGGCGAGCGCGTGGCGATGCAAAGGGGCCTTCCGCACAGGCGACGAGTTCGGGCCTACGCCGTGGCGACCGTCACGCCGGGCTTGGCTGCGCTCGTGTGTTTGGTCCCCGGGTTTGATCACCGATCGTCCTATCTTCCCTTCATCGTGCCTGTCGTGATTTCGGCGGGGCTCGGCGGCGCGGGCCCCGCGCTATTGGCCGCGCTCATCGGGTTTTTCGCCGGCGTCGCGTTCCAGACGAGCGAATTGGAGACGGTAGGGGGCGCTCTCAGCGCCGTCACATTCGTCCTGGCGGCAGGGAGTGTCGTTTTCTT
>NZ_DATFAV010000257.1:0-5418 GCF_035254145.1 Caulobacter sp.
GTGGCGATCTGCGCTCGCGTCACGCCCGGGGGCAGGGCCGCGTGGGCGGGCAGATCGTCCCAGGTGAAGGCGATGACGGGCTTGTCGGCGGCGTGGGCGCTTGTGGCCACGAGCGCCATCAGCGCCCATCCTCCGACCTTCCCGGCGAAGGCCGGGATCCAGGTCGAACACGTTGCGGTCGTGGTCTTGGTCGTGATCTGGGGCGCGAGCACGTTTGACTCTCCGGATGGATCTGGGCCCCGGCGTTCGCCGGGGAGGTCGAATTTCTAGCGGGCCTCGAACAGGCTCAGCGGGATCGCGTCCGCCATGGCCTTGTAGCCGGCGAGGTTGGGGTGCAGGCCGTCGTTATCGTAGGCCGCCAGCAGGTGGGTGGGGCGAGCCGGATCGCGCAGCGCCTTGTCCCAGTCGATGACGCCGTCGAAGTTTCCGGGCGCGCAGATGAACGCGTTGATCGCTTGACGGTCGGCCTCGCTCTCGGGGCCGGGGTGGTAATAGGCCGAGCCCGAATAGGGCAGGATCGTCGCGCCGATCACCTTGATCCCCCGCGCGTGGGCGCGATCGATCATCTGGCGGTAGGCGGCGATCACCTGGTCGACCAGCGCCTTGTGGGCTTCCGGCGTCGCGGGGGCGTCACGGGTCAGGACGCCCAGGTCGTTGACGCCTTCCAGCAGGATCAGGTGGGTGACGCCCGACTGCGAGAGCACGTCGCGCTCGAACCGCGCCAGAGCGTTGGGGCCCAGGCCGTCGAGCAGGACGCGGTTGCCGCCGATGCCCAGGTTCAGCACCGAAAGGTTCTTGCCCTTGAGCCGCGCGATCAGGGCGTCGGTCCAGCGCTGGTTGGTGTTGGGCTGGACGCCGTAGCCGTCGGTGATGCTGTCGCCGAACGCGACGATCGCGCCGGCGGGCTTGCTGGCGACCACCTCGACGCTGGCGATCTGGAACCATCGGTCGGCCGTCTTGGCGCCGGGCAGGTCGACGTCGGCGGCGTGATCGCCGGCCAGGATGTAGGAGGTGGCCCGGGAGCCGGGATGGCCGGTCTGCACGTCGGGGGCCTCGCTGTAGCGCAGGCTGATCGCCAGATCGGTCAGCGGCGCGACCTTCAGCGACACCGGGTCGGACCAATAGTCGGCGCCGGCGGGAATGGTCACCTCGCTCCGACCCGAGAAGGTGAGAGCCCGGTCGGTGGCGGGATCGATGCGCGGACTGTCGAGGGCCGCCGAGACCGCGATGCGCGCGCCCTTGATCGTCAGGGGGCGCGCGCCAAAGGCGTTGGACAGGCGCACCCGAACCTTGTCGCCACCCAGGCTGAGGCGGATCACCTGGCGAAGGGTGGCGTCGCGATAATCTTCAGGGGAGAGACTGTTCTTGGCGTCGGGAGCCAGTTGCGCGCTGGCCCAGGCCCCCACCCAGCGGCTCGGCGCTTCGGCGGACGCGGTCCCCATGGGCGCGGCCATGGCGAGGGACAGACCCAGTATGGCCAGCAATCGGCCCACGCGCAGCTTCATCGGCGTTTCTCCCCGCTCCGCGCTTATGGCGGTAGCGGTAACATTGGTATGACCTCCCGAGGCCGTCGTAAAGCGGTCTAAACGGGCTTTCCGCGACCGGACGCCGCGGCCGATAAGAATCGCTTGCAACCGCACCTGTGTTAGCGGTAACAGATTATCCGTGAGGCGCGACGCGCCTCTGCCCTTCCTGGGCGTTTCCTCCCTATGACTTGAGCCCGGCCGCAACGCCGGGCTTTTCTTTTGCCGGTTGATTGGAAACCGCGCCCGCAGACCAGACGAAAAAGAGGCCGGAAGGCGAACCTTCCGACCCCGGTAATTTCAGCAGTAGGGCTTGCGCCTAGAAGCGCTTCTTGATCGACAGATACGCTTGGCGCGGCGGCGCCGGCAGCACGGTCATGGCCTCGCCGGTGGCGTCGCTGTTGACGAAGCCGCCCGAGCCGATGGTCGAGATGTAGTCCTTGTCGGTCAGGTTGGTGACGTTGAGCTGGACCTCCAGGCCCTTGCCCCAGCCTTCCTCGGCGAAGCGGTAGCCCAGGGCCAGGTCGGCCACCGTGGTCGAGGGAACCTGACCGCCGACGTTCTCGTAGGTGTAGTAGCGCTTGTCGGTGTAGCTGACGCCCAGCTTACCGAAGAAGCCGGCCTGGTCGAACGACAGCTCGCCCTTGAAGATGTTCTTGGGCGTGTTGACCACGGTCTTGCCCTTGGTGCGGACCGTGACCTTCCCCGCGCCGTCGACGACGTCGTCCTCGTACTTGGAGTCATTGTAGGTGTAGGCGCCGTAGAGGCTCCAGGCGTCGGTCAGGCGGAACGTGCCGGCCAGCTCCACGCCCTTGGTCTCGACCGAGCCGACGTTCGACAGCAGGGCCGGCAGGCCCAGGATCGGCGAGGCGGTGTTGGCCGCCAGCAGGCGATTGTCGAAGGCCACGTGATAGACCGCGGCCACGCCCTGGAAGCGTTCGGTGCGATAGCGCGCGCCCAGCTCGAAGGTCTTGGAGCTTTCCGGCTTCAGCGTCTTGGCGACGTAGTCGACGACCGTCTGGCTCTGCGAGCCGAACGGACCCGAGGTGGCCGCCGAGACGAAGGCGCCCATGTTCTCGGTGTAGCCGCCGAAGGCCTCGAAGTCGGGGCTGACCTTCCAGACGAAGCCGGCTTGCGGCAGGAAGGTGTCCTTGCTTTCGATTTCGCCGGCCAGCGGGTTGCCGACCACGGTCTTGACGCTGTTGGTGACCTTGATCGACTTGAAGCCGAAGTTGACCTTGAAGGCGTCGCTGATCGTCCACTCGTCTTCGAGGTGACCGGTCGTGGTCTTGGTCTCGAAGCTGTACTGCCATTGGGTGAAGAACGGGTTCGACTGGAAGTCCAGCGGATCGCGCGACGGGGCCGCGGCGGTCTCGGCGTAGAAGCGGCGCGCTTGGTTGAAGTGGTTGATTTCATGCCAGAAGCCGCCGCTCAGGCGGTGGGCGCCCAGGTCGACCGTGAGACCAGCGGTCAGGCCGCCGCGATCGATGTCATATTCAGTGGTGCGGATCGACAGCGGGGCGGCGGTCGAGCCGGCCGTGCCAAAGCCCGGGCTGGCCAGGTAGGGCGTGTACCACAGGCCCTGGCCCTTGTTCTTGTGCTGGTAGGCGGTGGCGTCCAGCTTGACGCGGTCGGTGATGTCCAGGTTCAGCTTGGCGCCGTAGAGGTCGTCGTCACGCACGCCGGCGCCCGCGTAGTAGGCGTCGTCCACGGTCTTGAACGGCGCGGGCAGGGCGGTCCCGGTCTGGTAGGCGCGAGCGGCGGCCACGGCCAGGCCCCAGTTCGGCTGGGTGTTGTCCCAGTCGCGGCCCAGGCGCTTGATCATGTCGAACGACAGATCCTGGTAGTCCTGCTCGCGGCGTTCCGAGCGGTGGTAGAAGCCGGTCAGGTCGCCGCGCTCGCCCAGCGGCATCACGAGCTTGGCGTCGTACTGGCGCTGCTTCTGCTCGCCGCCGCCCTTCCACTTGTCGGACTTCTGGTCGGCGACCGAGATATAGCCGCGCAGGCCGCCCAGCTGCTCGATCTCGCCGGTTTCGAAACGGCCGAACACGCGGTGCATGTTGTCCGAGCCGCCGGTCAGGTCGATCTCGCCGCCCAGCTTTTCCGACGGATCGCGCGAGAAGAACTGCAGCGTGCCGCCCAGGTTCGAGGTCGAGGCGGTGCCAAGGGCGCCCGCGCCCTGGGCCAGCTCGACGCGGCCGATGTTTTCCGAGGCGACGGCGCGGCTGATGTGCAGGCCGTTGTGGTTGCCGTAGCTCATGTCGCCCAGCGGCACGCCGTCCAGGGTGAAGCCCAGCTGGTTCTGGTTGAAACCGCGGATCGAGATGCGGGTCGACCACTCGTAGGCGCCGAAGGCGTCCGCCGACTGGAAGGTCACGCCCGGCAGCTTGTCGATCGCCTTCAGGGCGCTGGTGCCGGCGGCTTGCAGGCCGATCGCCTCGCTGTTCAGCGTCTGGATCTGGCGGCTCTGGCCCTGGCCGATGATGATCAGCGCGTCGACTTCCGAATTGTCAGCGGGCGCGGCGGCCGGCGCGGCGGCGTCGACGGCCTTGTCGTCGGCGAAGGCGTTTCCGGCGGCCATGACGAGGACGAGGGCGGCGGCGCCCAGCAGCATCTGGTTCTTTTTCATTGTGAGAATCCCCTTGTCCGACGCGGATCGGCGTCGGCTGGGAGGATCGGCTAACAGCGCTCGACGACGGGCGAACGACGGTTCGGTGTCGGATAGTCGACACTGGCGCGACGAAATGATGAACCTCTGGCGAGGGGCGTAATGTCCCACCGCGATTGCGCTAAGCGGTCCAGGCCGCTATTTCAGCGCCCGATCCCCGAAACCCTCGTCCAGCGAGAACGCGAGCCCTCATGGCGCAGCAATATATTTTCCAGATGCAGGGCCTGACCAAGGCCTATCCCGGCGGCAAGAAGGTCTTCGAGAACATCTGGCTGTCGTTCTATTCCGACGCCAAGATCGGCGTCGTGGGCGTCAACGGCTCGGGTAAGTCGACCCTGCTGAAGGTCATGGCCGGCCTCGACAAGGAATTTTCGGGCGAGGCCAAGGCCGCCGATGGCGTCAAGCGCGGCTATCTCCCGCAGGAGCCGGTGCTGGACCCGACCCTGGACGTCTGGGGCAACGTCATCGCCGATTGCGAAGACAAGCAAATCTTTGACCGCTACAACGCCCTGGCGGCCCAGCTCGGCGAGGAATACACCGACGAGCTGATGGAGGAGATGACCAAGCTGCAGGAGGTCATCGACGCCCGCGACCTGTGGGACATCGACTCCAAGGTCGAGATGGCCATCGACGCTCTGCGCTGCCCGCCCAACGACGCCAATATCGAAAGCCTGTCGGGCGGTGAGAAGCGCCGCATCGCCCTGGCGCGCCTGCTGCTCAGCAAGCCCGACATGCTGCTGCTCGACGAACCGACCAACCACCTGGACGCCGAGTCGGTGGCCTGGCTGCAGCACCACCTGGAAGAGTTCCCGGGCTGCGTCATCCTGGTGACCCACGACCGCTACTTCCTCGACCAGGTCACCAAGTGGACCCTGGAACTCGATCGCGGCAAGGGCGTGCCCTACGAGGGCAACTACTCCGGCTGGCTGGAGCAGAAGACCAAGCGCGTCGTCCAGGAGCAGTCGGAATCCGAAGCCCGCCAGCGCGCGCTCACCCGCGAACTGGAGTGGGTCCGCAGCTCGCCCAAGGCTCGTCAATCCAAGAGCAAGGCCCGTCTGGCGTCTTACGAGGAAATGGTCGCCGCGCAGGAGAACGCCCGCGCCGCCCAGACCCAGGCCCACATCCAGATCCCCCCCGGCCCGCGCCTGGGCAACCTGGTGCTCGAGGTCAACGGCCTGGAGAAGGAATACGGCGACAAGGTGCTGTTCAAGGACCTGTCGTTCCGCC
>NZ_DATFAV010000258.1:0-10359 GCF_035254145.1 Caulobacter sp.
GAGGCCGGCTCAGCAGCGCTTCCCCCTCTGGCGCTTCGCGCCACCTCCCCCGCTAGGGGGAGGATTTGGGCGTCAGGCGCCCCGCCTGTACCGCTCCACGCCCGCCAGGTAGGTCCGCGCCACCACGCGGTCGTCACCCAGCACCGTCAGCGCGAAGAGCTTGTCCTCCAGCGTCTTCGCCGCCGCCAGCCGGCGGGCGATCAGCGGGGTCGCGGCCAGGTCCAGCACCAGGAAGTCGGCTTCCTTACCCGGCGCGAGGTTGCCGATCTTGTCGTCCAGATCCAGCGCCCGCGCGCCGCCCAGGGTGGCCAGATACAGGGCGTGGAACGGCTCCAGGGCGTCGCCGCGCAGTTGGCCGACCTTGTAGGCCTCGCCCAACGTGTGGAGGATCGAGAAGGTCGTGCCGGCCCCGACGTCGGTGCCCATGCCGACCTCGACCCCGTGCGCGCAGGCCTCCTTCAATGGGAACAGGCCCGAGCCCAGGAAGAGGTTCGAGGTCGGGCAGTACGCCACCGCCCCGCCCTTGGCCGCCATCCGCTGGAAGGCCTCCCCCTTCAAGTGAACGCAGTGGGCGAAGACCGAGCGCTCCCGCAACAGGCCGAAGCGATCATAGACGTCGAGATAGTCCTTGGCGGCGGGAAACAGCCGCGCCGTCTCCTCGATCTCGTGCGGATTTTCCGACAGATGGGTCTGCATCCAGACGCCGGGGTGGGCCGCCAGCACCTCGCCGGCCATGGCGAGCTGCTCGTCGCTGCAGCTGATGGCGAAGCGCGGCGTCACCGCATAGCCGAGACGGCCCTTGCCGTGCCACGCGGCGATCAGGGCTTCCATGTCGGCGCGGCCGCTCTCGACCGTGTCGGTGAGACCTTCGGGCGCATTGCGGTCCATCAGCGACTTGCCGGCGATCAGCCGCATGTCGCGGGCGTAGGCCTCGGTGAACAGAGCCTCGACCGAGACCTTGTGCACAGACCCGAACACCAGGGCCGTCGTCGTGCCGTTGCGCAGCAGCTCGTCGAGGAAGAACGCCGCCGTTTCGGCCGCGTGGACCGGATCGGCGAAGGCCGCCTCGCAGGGAAAGGTGTGCTGCTCCAGCCACTCCAGAAGTTGCGCGCCGTGGGCGGCGATGACGTCGACCTGCGGAAAGTGGATGTGGGTGTCGATGAAGCCGGGCGTGATCAGGTGACCCGAGAGGTCCTCCACCGGCGTGTCGCCCAGGCGTGGCGCGAGGTCGGCATGGTCGCCGCAGGCGGCCACGCGCCCGTCCTCGACCAGCAGCAGGCCGTCTTCGTGGAAGGCCACCGCCTCCGAGGTCTTGGCCGGGGCGCCCAGCAGGTGGAGGATCGACCCTCGATAGGCTTTCACGTCTTGGAACTC
The DNA here is from genome assembly GCF_035254145.1 of Caulobacter sp. Lineage (GTDB taxonomy): Bacteria > Pseudomonadota > Alphaproteobacteria > Caulobacterales > Caulobacteraceae > Caulobacter. The sequence goes on from NZ_DATFAV010000258.1 coordinate 1,375, forward strand.
TCGTCGTTGCGCACGCGCGCCGCTTCCTGGCGCATCAGGAGGTCGGCCGCCACCGAAACCGCGATCACCTCGGGGGCCTTGCTCTTCAGGCCCGGCAGGCCGATCGGACAGGTGAGGCGCGTCAGCACGGCCTCGGAGAAGCCGTCGTCGCGCAGGCGGCTCATGAACCGGGCCCGTTTGGTCTTCGAGCCGATGACCCCGAAATAGCCGAACCCGCCGCCCGCCAGCCCGGCCGAGACCAGGGCGTAGTCGAGGGCGTGGTCGTGAGTGAGCACCAGGCCATAGGCGTCGGCCGACGCGCCCATCGCCCTGGCGGCCATCTCCGCGGGCTCAAGCACGGTGACGCCCGGGATGTCGGCGGTCTCGGGGCGGCTGTCGCACCAGAACAGCCGGAACGGCAGCGGCTCGAACGCCTTGGCGATCGCCTGGCCGACATGGCCGGCGCCGAACAGCAGCAACGGCGGACGTGGGGCGTCGGCGCGCTCGACCAGCTCGTCGCCCAGCTCGGGCCGCACCCCACGCGCGGCGGCGGGCGCGCCGGCCAGCGACACGGCTGGGCCCTCGGCGTCAGTGGCGAGAATGGGGGTGATCGACTTTCTCAGCAGGCCCGGATCGAAGCGAGTACGAACCTCGAAGGGCTGCGCCGCGTCCATGCGCTTGGCCGCCTCGGTCAGCCAGTCGCGGCTGTCGTCGTTCAGGCGTTCCAGGAACAGCCGCACGCGGCCGCCGCAGCATTGAGCCAGCAGCGGGCCCAGCGGATAGTCCTGGATCGCGAAATGGGCCTGGCTTCCGTCCAGCATCCGGCGGGCCTGGTCGGTCGCGCGATGCTCCAGATTGCCGCCGCCGATGGTGCCGGACTGACCCTCGCGCCAGACGACCATCTTGGTCCCGGCCTCGCGCGGGGCCGAACCCTCGGTGGCGAGAACGGTGACCAGCGCGGCTTCGTCGCGGGCGTCGAGGCGGGCGAGCGCGGCGCGGGCCCAGTTCCGGCTCATGCTCCCTCTCCCTTTGGGAGAGGGGTAGGGGTGAGGGTTTTCAGAGGATGACGGGATAGCCCCTCACCCTCCCACCGCTTCGCGGTGGGCCCCGCCCTCTCCCTATGGAAGAGGGATTTACACATCGCGGGCTCTCCGCTTCACGTCCTCACAGGCCATCAGGATCGCCTCGGGCGTCGCTGGCGCGCCCAGCTGCGGGAAGGTCCGATACTCGTCAACGCTCGCCACCGCATGACAGATCGCCGAGTGCACCGAGATCGCCAGCATCAGCGGCGGCTCGCCAACCGCCTTGGAGCGATGCACCGTCGCCTCGACATTGCGGCCGGCCTTCCACAGGCGGATGTCCAGGTGCGCCGGGCGGTCGCCGCAAGTCGGGATCTTGTAGGTCGAGGGCGCATGGGTCCGCAGGCGGCCTTGCGCGTCGTAGACCAGCTCCTCCGTCGTCAGCCAGCCCATGCCCTGGACGAAGCCGCCCTCGATCTGGCCAAGGTCGATGGCGGGATTCAGCGACTTGCCGACGTCATGCAGGATGTCGGCGCGGGTGACCTTCATCTCGCCGGTCAGGGTGTCGATCAGCACCTCGCTGCAGGCCGCGCCATAGGCGAAGTAGTAGAACGGCCGGCCGGTGTGGGTGGCGCGGTCGTAGTGGATCTTCGGCGTGGCGTAGAAGCCGGTGGCCGACAGCGAAATCCGCGCCAGGTAAGCCTGGCGCGCGAACCAGCCGAATTCGAACGTCTCGCCGCCGACACGGACGCCTTCCGGCGTAAAGGCCACCGCGTTGGGCTCGACATTCCATTTGCGCGCCGCGAACTCGACCAGCCGCGCCTTGATCGTCTCGGCCGCGTTCAGCGCCGCCATGCCGTTGAGGTCCGCGCCCGATGAGGCGGCCGTGGCCGAGGTGTTGGGCACCTTGTCGGTGACGGTCGAGGTGATCTTCACCCGCGCGACATCGACCTGGAACGCTTGGGCCACCACTTGGGCGACCTTGATGTTCACCCCCTGCCCCATCTCGGTCCCGCCGTGGTTCAGCATGATCGAGCCGTCGGCATAGAGGTGCAGCAGCGCCCCAGCCTGGTTCAGGTGCGTGGTCGTGAACGAGATCCCGAACTTCACCGGCGTCAGAGCGACGCCCTTCTTCAGGACCGGGCTCGTCGCGTTGAACGCCTCGACGTCGCGGCGGCGGGCCTCGTAGTCGCACGAGGCGGCCAGCTCGTCGATCAGCTGCGGCGCGACATTGTCTTCGACCACCTGGCGATAGGGTGTCAGGTTCCGCCCCTCGCCGCCATAGAGGTTGCGGCGGCGCACCTCCAGCGGATCGAGGCCCGTTGCTGCGGCCACCGCGTCCATGACCCGCTCGATCGCCAGCATGCCCTGCGGTCCGCCGAAGCCTCGGAAGGCGGTGTTCGACACCGTGTGGGTCTTGAACCGGTGCGAGACGATCTCGACCGCCGGCAGGAAGTAGGCGTTGTCGGCGTGGAACATCGCCCGGTCGTTGATGGCCATCGACAGGTCAGTGGTCGCCCCACAGCGCGAGGAGAGCTCCAGCGCCAGACCCGTCAGCCGTCCCTCGTCGTCGAAGCCGACATCGTAGGCGACCTCGAAGTCATGGCGCTTGCCGGTCATGACCATGTCCTCGTCGCGGTCGGGACGGCACTTGGCCGGCCGGCCGGTCTTCACCGCCACCAGGGCGGCGGCGGCGGCGAACAGCGAAGCCTGGGTCTCCTTGCCGCCGAACGCTCCGCCCATGCGGCGCACCGCGACGGTGACGGCGGTGTGCGGGCGATCCAGGACCCGAGCCACCAGATGCTGCACCTCGCTGGGATGCTGGGTGGACGACCAGATGTGAACGTCGCCGTCCTCGCCCGGCGTCGCCAGCGCCACCTGGCCTTCGAGATAGAAGTGATCCTGGCCGCCGATAGCGAACCGGCCCCGGATCCGACGTGGCGACGTGGCCAGCGCGGCCTGGGCGTCGCCCCGCGCCATGCGCTGGCTGGCCTCGATCTTCAGGTCCATGGCCCGCGCGGCGGCGATGTCGATGGCGGCCGGCAAGTCCTCGTACTCGAACACGGCCTTGGCGGCGGCGGCGCGGGCGGCGGCGATCGAGGTGGCGGCCACGGCGAAAAGGCTCTGACCCACGCAATAGACCTCGCCCCCAGAAGCCTCACTGGCGGCGAACAGCCTGTCGTCATGGATGACCGGACTGACGTCGTTCTGGCCCGGAATGTCCGAGGCGCTCAGCACCGACACCACGCCCGGCGAGGCGCGCACGGCCGAAAGATCCAGCCGGGTGATCCTCGCATGGGCCCGTGTGCTCATGCCCAGATGCACGTGCAGCAGGCCCGGCGGTTCGGGCAGGTCGTCGATATAGATCGCCGAGCCGGCGACATGGCGCTGGGCGCTGTCGTGCGGCAGGGGCGCGTGCACGCCCTGGACGGCGCTGGTCGCTGCGGCTCCGGAGTCAGCCATGGGCGCTCTCCGGAATGACGCGGGTCGTCACGCCAGGCATGGTGGTCTCCAGGAACACCTTGCGCAGCATGTTCCGCGCCGCCAGCGCGCGGTAGGCCGCCGAGGCGCGCATGTCGCTCATCGGCGCGTAGTCGGCGTCCAGCGCCGCCATCGCCGTCTCCACCGTCGGCTCGGTCCAAGGCTGGCCGACCAGCGCCGCCTCGCATCCGGGCGCGCGCCGGGGCGTGCCCGCCATCCCGCCGAACGCGATGCGGGCGTCCGTCACGACGCCGTCCTCCACCGCGATCGAGAACGCGCCGCAAACCGCGGAAATGTCCTGGTCGAACCGCTTGGACAGCTTGAAGACCTTGAAGATCCGACCCGCCGCCGGTTTCGGAACCACGACCGCCTCGACGAACTCGCCCGGACGCCGATCCTGCTTACCATAGTCGAGGAAGAAGGCTTCCAGAGGCGACTCGCGGCGCGTCTCGCCCCGGCGCAGGACCAGCGTCGCGCCCGCCGCGATCAGGGCCGGGGGCATGTCGCCGATCGGCGAGCCATTGGCGATGTTGCCGCCGATCGTGCCGCTGTTGCGCACCTGCGCGGAACCCAGCCGGCGCATCATCGCGCCCAGGTCCGGATAGAGTTTCGCGACCGCCGCGATCGCGTCGACATAGCGGACGCCCGCGCCAATCCGCAAAGCCTGGCTCGTCTCCTCCAGGGTCCTGAGTTCGGCGACTTCCGATACGCTGATCAAGGCCGGCATGGGCCGCCGCTGCTTGGTGACCCACAGGCCGACGTCGGTCGCCCCGGCCACGATCGTCGCGTCGGGATGGGCCATATAGACCTCCGCCAGCTCATCGACCGTGCGCGGGGAGAACCACTCGCGGACGACGCCATGGATCTCGTCCTGGAAGCTGAGCGCCAGCATCGTCTCGTCACGAACCATCGAAAGATCAGCCATCGGCGCGGTTTCGGCGGCCAGGGTCTTGGCGACGTCGATGATCGGGCCATAGCCGGTGCAGCGGCAGAGATTCCCGGCCAGCACCTCGCCGACCGGTCCGTCCGCGCCCTTGGCGCCGATCGCGCGGCCGTACAGCGACATCACGATCCCGGGCGTGCAGAAGCCGCACTGCGAGCCGTGCTTGTCGACCATGGCCTCCTGCACCGGATGCAGAGCTCCGTCCTTCGCCAGGCTCTCCACCGTTATCAGCGCCTTGCCGTGCAGCATGGGCAGGAACTGGATGCAGGCGTTGACCGCCCGCCAGGCGACGCCCCCTTCCCCATTGGCGCTCTCGGCCTCGCCGACCAGCACCGTGCAGGAGCCGCAATCGCCCTCGGCGCACCCTTCCTTCGTCCCGGTGCGGCGCAGAGGTCCGCGCAGATGCTCCAGCAGGGTGGTCGTCGGGTTCGCCCCGCGAACCTCCTGAACCTCGCCGTCCAGCAGAAAGCGGATCACCTCGCCCATCAGCTGCCCCGATAGGTCGAATAGCCATAGGGCGAGACCAGCAGCGGCACATGCCAATGCTGCTCGGTGTTCGACACGGCGAAGTCGATGACCACCACGTCCAGGAACGGCGGATCGGTGACGGGCAGGCCCGAGGCCTCGAAGTGGTCGCCGATCGCGAACTCCAGGCGATAGCCGCCGACAGTCAGGGCCTCCCCCGCGATCAGGCGCGCGCGACCGTCGGCGTCGGTGCGCAGCTCGGCCACCGGCGCGAAGCCGGCGCCCTCGCGCCGCGACACGCGCACCACGACGCCGGCCGCCGGTCTGCCGGCCGCCTGGTCGAGGATGTGTGTCGTCAGTCCGCTCATGCTGGTTCTCCGGTCACGTCGATGCTCGGCCGCCGCCACCGCCCTGTCCAGCACGCGGGGCGTCCGCGAGGCGGGGATGGGCGATGCGCCAAGGAAGACGGCGCGCGGCGCCCGAAGCGGAGGCAATATATAATAGATTTATTACTTACGAGAGACCTTGTGACGGCGAAAGAATGTTACCGTTATCATAAATGACTTCGATCGCTGGGCGCTCGGGGTTGGAAAAGCGGCCCATCCCCGGTAGCTAGACGCCTGACGGTCCGCGAACGAGACGGACCGCGCGAACGGGCGCGCAGAGCTTCTAGAGGATCACCGATGGACGAGGATTTCCGCAAGGCGGCGCTGGACTATCACCGCCTTCCGCGACCCGGGAAGCTGGCGATCGAGGCCACCAAGCGAATGGCCACCCAGCGCGACCTCGCCCTCGCCTATTCCCCGGGCGTCGCCGCTCCCTGCCTGGCGATCGCCGAGGATCCGGACATGGCGCGCGACTACACCGCGCGCGGCAACCTGGTGGCCGTCATCTCCAACGGCACCGCCGTGCTGGGCCTGGGCGACATCGGCCCGTTGGCCTCCAAGCCGGTGATGGAGGGCAAGGCCGTCCTCTTCAAGAAGTTCGCCGGCATCGACGTGTTCGACATCGAGGTCGACGCCAAGGATCCGGACCGCTTCATCGAGGTGGTGGCGGCGCTGGAGCCCACCTTCGGCGGCATCAATCTCGAGGACATCAAGGCCCCCGAGTGCTTCGTCATCGAGCGCACCCTGCGCGAGCGGATGAACATCCCCGTCTTCCACGACGACCAGCACGGCACCGCCATCGTCTGCGCCGCGGCCGTCCGCAACGCCCTGCTCGTCCAGGGCAAGACATTGCGGGACGTCAAGCTGGTGACGTCGGGCGCGGGCGCGGCCGCGCTGGCCTGCGTCGACCTGCTGGTCTCGATGGGCCTGCCGGTCGAGAACGTCACCCTGACCGACATCAAGGGCGTGGTCCACGCCGGCCGCGACGCGGACATGCCCGCCAACATGGCCCGCTACGCGCGGACCACGGACGCGCGGACCCTGCCCGAGGTGCTGCCGGGCGCCGACATCTTCCTGGGCCTTTCGGCGCCGCGCGTCTTCAAGCCCGAATGGCTGCCGCTGCTGGCGCCCAATCCCCTGATCCTGGCCATGGCCAATCCGGATCCCGAGATCCTGCCCGAGCTGGTCTACGCGGCGCGGCCGGACGCGATCATGGCCACGGGGCGCAGCGACTACGCCAACCAGGTCAACAACGTCCTGTGCTTCCCGTTCATCTTCCGCGGCGCGCTGGACGTCGGCGCCTCGGAGATCAACGAGACGATGAAGGTCGCCGCGGTCGAGGCGATCGCCGAACTGGCCCGCGCCGAAGCGTCCGAAGTGGTGGCGAGCGCCTATGGCGGCGCCGCGCCCGTGTTCGGCTCGCAATACATTATCCCCAAACCTTTCGATCCGCGCCTGATCCTGCAGATCGCCCCGGCGGTCGCCAAGGCGGCCATGGATAGCGGCGTGGCCACGCGCCCGATCGCCGACTTCGACCACTATCGCCGCGAACTGGAGCTGTTCGTCTACCGCTCGGGCCAGCTGATGCGGCCGGTCTTCGAGCGAGCGCGCAAGGCGCCGGTCAAGGTCGCCTACGCCGAGGCCGAGGACGAGCGCGTGCTGCGCGCGGTCCAGACCGTCGTCGACGAAGGCCTAGCCCATCCCGTGCTGGTCGGCCGCCGCGACGTGATCATGGCCAAGATCGAGGAGCTGGGGCTGCGCCTCGATATCGGCGGGACGGTCGAAATCGTCGACCCCCAGGCCGACAAGGCCCTGTTCGGACCGTTGGTCGCCGACTATCAGCGTCTGGTCGGCCGGCGCGGCGTCCCGCCGATCGCGGCCGAGCGCCGCGTCCAGGGCCGCCGCACGGTGGCCGCCTCGATGCTGCTGGATTCCGGCTATGTCGAAGCCGCGCTGGTGGGCGGTAGCGGCGACTGGTGGCAGCACATGAAGTACGCCCTGCCGATCATTCCCAAGCGGGATGACGTCAGCCGGGTCTATGCGATGTCGTCGCTGATCCTGGACAACGGCACGCTGTTCTTCTGCGACACCCACGTCAATGTCGATCCGACCGCCGAGCAGATCGCCGAATGCACCCAACTGGCCGCCGAGGCCGTGCGCCGCTTCGGCGTGACGCCCAAGGCGGCCCTGCTCTCGCACTCCTCGTTCGGGGCCAGCAACTCGCCGACCGCCCGCAAGATGCGCGAGGCCCTGGCTCTACTGCGCGATCAGGCGCCCGAGCTGGAGGTCGACGGCGAGATGCACGCCGACGCCGCCCTCAGCCAACACCTGCGCGATCGCATGGTGGCCGACAGCCCGCTGAAGGGCTCGGCGAACCTTCTGGTCATGCCGACTCTGGACGCGGCGAACATCGGCCTCACCCTGCTGAGCGCCGCGACCGAATCCCTGCTGGTCGGCCCTCTTCTGCTGGGCATGGCCAAGCCGCTGCATGTGCTGATCCCCAGCGTCACGGCGCGCGGTATCGTCAACCTGACGGCGCTGGCCGTAAACCAGGCGGCGTCCGAGCGGGCTCGGGAAGCGGGCTGAGGCGCTCACGCGCCCTCCTTCCAAAACGACAAAAGGCCCCGTCCAGCGCGTCAGCGCCGGCGGGGCCTTCAACAGTCTCTGAAAAAGGCCGTCCGTCCGGGCGGCCTTTTCCTTTGCGCGCCTAGAGGATGCGCAGGTTCCCGGCCGAGGTCTTGCCCGAGCGGCGATCCTGTTCAAGCTCGTAACCGACTTGCTGGCCTTCGTTCAGGCCACGCAGACCGGCGCGTTCAACGGCCGAGATGTGCACGAACACATCGCCGCCGCCGTTGTCCGGCTGGATGAAGCCAAAGCCCTTGGTGGTGTTGAACCACTTCACGACACCCGTGCCGCTTTCGCCGGTGCCCGACGAGAAGCCGCCGCCGCCGCCGCCGCCGCGCGGAGCATCGAAGCTGCGCGGGGGACGAGCGCCACCGCGAGCGCCGCCACCGGCCGGCACGGCGCCGTGGCCCGTGACGCGCAGTTGACCGGCCGAGGTCTTGCCCGAGCGGCGGTCTTCTTCCAGTTCATACGCGACTTGATCACCTTCGTTCAGACCCGCCAGGCCCGAGCGTTCAACCGCGGCGATGTGGACGAACACGTCCTGGCCGCCGTCCTCGGGCTGAATGAAACCAAAGCCCTTGGCCGGGTTGAACCACTTAACGACACCGTTCGCCATATTATCCTCAAACACCTCAATCGACGGGCTGATAGTCGGCCCGCGTCCTTCCAACGGAAGTCATGACGCAAAACCGCGCCATGCGCTATGGGCTTTGAATGGAGAAAGTCGGCTGGAACACGGCCGAGGGCAGAAAAATTCACGCTTCCGGCGGCGAGCGTGGCGCAAATGCCACTCTAAATTGCACGTGAAGATATAGAAAAACCCCGGCCACAATCGGACGGGGCGCTTGGCCTCACGGGCTCTGGCGTTCTGGACCTTGGGTGCGGGGACAGGATTTGAACCTGTGACCTTCAGGTTATGAGCCTGACGAGCTACCGGGCTGCTCCACCCCGCGTCAGGGGGTTATGTGAGATTGTGAGGCAGGGGTTGGACTTTGGTTTGATATCCTTTTGGCGGACCTGGCGGCGACCTACTCTCCCGCGCCTTGAGACGAAGTACCATTGGCCCAGGGGGACTTAACGACCGAGT
>NZ_DATFAV010000259.1:0-3056 GCF_035254145.1 Caulobacter sp.
GTGCCGCCTTCGGCCGTGATCAGGTAGTACCAGCCGTCCCGCTTGTAGAGGTGCGGCGCCTCGGTCAGGCCGATCGCCGTGCCTTCGAAGATCACCTTGCGCTCGCCGACTAGGCGGCCTTCGGCGGTGGAGAACTCCTGCAGCACGATGCCGGCGAAGCGTTTCTTGCCCGGCCGGTGGTCCCACAGCTGGTTGACCAGCCACTTCCTGCCATCGTCATCGTGGAACAGCGAAGGATCGAAGCCGGAGCTGTTGAGATAGACCGGGTCCGACCACTCGCCGTCGATCGTGTCGGCCGTGACCAGATAGTTGTGGAAGTCGCGCAAGGACGCGCCCGAGGCTCCGCCCACGGTGGTGCGGCCATAGCGCTTCACATCGGTGAAGATCAGCCAGAACTTGCCGTCGGCATGGGTCAGGCACGGCGCCCAGACGCCGCATCCGTCGGGATCGCCCAACATGTTCAGCTGGCTGGCGCGGCGCAGCGGCCGGGTCAGCAACCGCCAGTTCCTCAGATCGCGCGAGTGGTGGATCTGGACGCCAGGGGCCCATTCGAAGGTCGAGACGGCTATGTAGTAGTCGTCCCCCACCCGCACGATCGAGGGGTCGGGGTTGAAGCCGGTCAGAATCGGATTGCGGATCACGGGAACGCTCATTGGGCGGCCGCCTTGGGCGCGACATGGCTCTTGACGAAGGTCCAGAGCACGATGGCTCCGAGGATGTCGAGCACGCCCAGGGCGACGAAGAACGGGTCATAGCCGATGGTGGTCACCAGACCGCCGATCAGCAGCGAAAACAGCAGGACGCCCAGATTGCCCATCATGCCGGCCAGGCCGGCGACCGTGGCCACCTCGTCGCGGCGGAAGAGATCCGAGGCCATGGTGATGACCGTGACCGACAGGGTCTGGTGCGCGAAACCGCCCAGGCACAGCAAGGCGATGGCGGCGTAGGGGCTTTCGACCCGGCCGACGAAGATCATGCCGGTCATCATCAGCGCGCCGAGCGTGAAGGCGCCCCGGCGGGCGTTGATCAGCGAGACGCCGCGGGCCTGCAGAAGCCCGGCCACGGTCGGGCCGAACAGGCAACCCAGATCCGCCGCCACGAAGGGCAGCCAGGCGAACATGGCGATCTGCTTCAGGTCGAAGCCGCGGGTTTGCGAAAGATAGAGCGGCACCCAGAACGACAGGGTCCCCCAGGTCGGGTCCGCCAGGAAGCGCGGCAGGGCGATGCCCCAGAACTTGCGTTGCTTGAGGATCGAGATGACCGACGGCTTGGCGCCGGCTTCGGTCAGGTGCGCTTCTTGACCGGCGGCGATGCGGGCCCGCTCCTCGTCGGTCATCGACGGGTGCTGGTCGGGGGAGCGGTAGAAGAACAGCCACAGCGCCACCCAGGCCAGGCCCAGCGCGCCCGTCAGGATGAAGGCCGCGCGCCAGTTCCAGGTCAGGACGGCCCAGACCACCAGCGGCGGCGCCAGCATCGAACCGATCGAGGCGCCGATGTTGAACACCCCGCCGGCGAAGCCCCGTTCCTTGGCCGGAAACCAGGTGGCGACCGTCTTCATGCCGGCCGGCTGGGCCGAACCCTCGGCGAAGCCCAAAAGCCCGCGCAGCACCGCGAAGCCCTGCCAGTTGGACGCCAGGCCGTGAGCCATGGCGGCCAGGGACCAGGCGGCGGCGAAGACGGCGAATCCCGTGCGCAGACCCAGGGTGTCGAGCACATAGCCGCAGACCGGCTGCAGCATGATCCCCAGCTGGAAGCCGCCGGTGATCCAGGAATATTCCTTCACCGAGATGCCGAGGTCCTTCAGCACCGTCGGCGCGGCCACGCCCATGGTCGAGCGGGTCAGGTAGTTGATGATCGCGCCCAGCATCACCAGGCCGATGATCCACCAACGCAACGCTTTCAGTTTCGGCAAGGCGGTCGTCTCCCGTCGAGCCTCCTTAGTCCTGGCCCGTTCTATGTTACCGCTATCTAAGCCGAAGTCTGACGTCCAGCCTCAGAAGGTCTGATATTGACAGGGGTCTAGTTGGGATGTCCGGCCCGCAACGCCTTGGCCCGACTGGCGGCCTTGGCGCGGGCGGAGGGCGTCTTGCGGCCGCCGTTCGACGCCTTGCCCGGCTTGGCCTGCTTGGCGGTCCGGGCGTCCTTTTCGGCGGCGGCGCGCTCGAGGGCCCGCATGCTGCGATCCGCCCGCGCCTTGCAGCGGGCGTGCATAATCTCAAGTTCCTTGTCCGTCAGCTTTTCGATGCCGATGAACTCGTTCTCGGCGTCGGTCGTGGCGCGGATCAGCTCGTCGAGCTTGGTCTGCAAGGCCACGCCGTCGCGATTCTGTGTGTTCTGGATAAGGAAGACCATCAGGAAGGTGACGATCGTCGTGCCGGTGTTGATCACCAGTTGCCAGGTTTCCGAGAAACCGAAGAACGGACCGCTCACGGCCCAGATCAGCACCAGCGCGACGCAGACGAGGAAGGCGGGCGGGCTTCCGGTCACTCTGGCGATGGCGTTGGCGAACTTGGCGAACAATTTATCCACGGGCGGCCTCCTTGCAGGTCACCCGGTAACGCTTAGGCCGACGCCACGGCTCCACGGCCCGAAACCTCGACCCAGGTCTCCCCGGCGTCAGCACGGTTCACCTCGCCGACGAAGCGGTCTGGCCCCGCGCCGATCGCCGGTTCCCAGACGAAGACGCCAACACACTCGTGCACGGCCGCGATGTCGGCGGCCAGTTCCATGGCGGCGACGTCGTCTGTCGCGGTCTCGGCGATGAAGGTGAGCGACACGCCATTCGCGCGTCGCGGATAGAAGAGATAAGCAGGCATGAACAGCTCCAGCCTTGCGAGCGGGAGCGAAAGCGCGAGCTTTATCTCTCAGCCACCGGCGCTCAAGAAACCGTGCCGATGATGCCGACAACTTACCATCAATTTGGGATGGTGCGAGGAAATATTCACCTTCCAGATAATATATGTAAGTCGTAAACCCGACATTACGCGAAGCTATTTACATGAAATCCGCGCCACGAAAGGGGAAATGGAGATTTTCTTTTTCATCACGCCACGAGA
>NZ_DATFAV010000260.1:0-10450 GCF_035254145.1 Caulobacter sp.
GGCGGGGTGGCGGGGACGCCGGCCGCCTCGAGGATGGCGCGGGCGATGCTCGGGAAGCGGGTCGCCGAAACCAGCGGCCCCTCGGCCTTGGCGATGTTCAGCAGGGCGGTCCGATGCGGCTCCATCGCCTCCAGCCGGGCCATGGCGGCGTCGAACAGGCGGTCGTGGGCGGCGGAGTCTTGCGGGTAGTCGATGTCCAGGGCCGCGCGGTCGAAGCGCTCCGAGACCCGCGCCAGCACCGCCAGCCGGCTGTGAGCTCTGGCGTAGAGCTCCGGGAACGGAACCCCGGCCTTCACGGCGATGTCGCGCAGCGAGACAGAGGGCCAGGGCTGATCGGCCGCCAGGGCGAGCGCCGCGTCGGCGGCGCGGTCGAGGATGTCGTCGGTCATGGCGATTCAGATGAGCCGAAGAGCGCCCCGAAACAACCCCTCTCCCATAGGGAGAGGAGGGACCCGCCGCGTAGCGGCGGGAGGTGAGGGGTTTCAAGGGTAAGAGGTGTAGCCCCTCACCCTCCCACGCCTGCGGCGCGGGCCCCGCCCTCTCCCTATAGGAGAGGGATTTTTCTCAGCCCCCCAGTTCCTTCGATCGCGCCACCGCCGCGTCCAGCGCTCGCGGCAGCAAATCACCGAAACCACCCTCGCCCATCAGCACCGACAGCGCCGCCGCCGTGGTGCCGCCCGGCGAGGTGACCTGCTTGCGCAGCTCGGCCGGCTCTTCGCCGCTCTGGGCCATCAAGGCCGCCGCGCCGATGATCGTGGCCCTGGCCAGTTTCGCGCTGTCGGCGGGGTCCAGACCCTGGGCCGAGCCGGCGGCCTCCAGCGCCTCGACGAAGGCGTAGAGATAGGCCGGGGCCGAGCCGGAGACGGCGGTGGCCGCGTGCATCAGATCCTCGGCCGGCAGCACCGAGACGGCGGCGACCGGCGCGAACAGCGCCTGAGCGCGGGCCAGAGCCTCGGCGTCCTCGGCGAAGATCGAGGCCGCGCCCCGGCCGATGGCGACGGCGGTGGTCGGCATGACCCGGGCCACGCGACGGCCGCCGAAGACTTCGGAAATGTCGGCCGCGCGCACCCCGGCGGCGATCGAGACGATGACCGCGTCGGGCGCCAGGTGCGGCACGACGTCCTTGACCGCCTCGCGCCAGATCTGCGGCTTGACGGCCAGTAGCACCGTCTTGGCGGCGGAAAGCGCCTCCAGCGGCGGATTGACCCGCGCGCCCGCGAAGGCGGCGGCGTCGATGTTCGGATCACGGACGATCAGGTCGGCGGTCGCGAAGGCGCCTGCGTCGCGCCAGCCCTGGACGAGGGCCCCGCCCATGCGTCCAGCGCCCAGAAGGAGGATGGGGGTCATGGTCACGCTCCAAACCTGTCATCCCGACGAAAGCCGGGACCGCCGGATGCGCCGCGCCTGTCGCGGTCCCGGCTCTTCAAGCCCGCGATGCGGGCTTTCGGCCGGGATGACAAGCGCGAATTAAGCTTGGCCGACGGTCTCGAACATGCAGGCGGCCATGGCCTGGTCCGGAGTCTTCGCGCCCTGCAGCAGGAAGTCGAAGGCCGGGAAGAAGCGGTCGGCCGCCTCCACCGCCGCGTCGATCATCGAGGCGGCCTGGGCCATGGTCGGGCGCTCGCCAGCCGGCAGGGCCAGGGCGTGGCGGAACACCACCTCGCCGTCCTCGGTCCAGACCTCGAAATGGCCCAGCCAGACGCGCTGGTTGATCAGGGCCAGGAGTTCGTAGGCGTTGGTGCGCTTGGACTTCGGCGCGCGCAGGTCCAGCGACAGGCACAGCTGCAGGCAGTCGGCCTCGGGGCGCCAGGCGAACCACAACTCGTAGTCCTTCCAGTCGCCTTTCAGGGCGAAGGCCAGGTCACCGTCCTCGGTGCGATCGAAGGTGAGGTTTTCGGCTGACAGCACGTGCTCGACCACTTCGAGCGGATCGAGAGCCATCAGGACGTCGTCTTCTTCCGGTTGGGTGTCCATGAGAATCCTGCGTCCCCGCCAGCGCGGGCGGGGGTGAGCCCCGCCGTGAATCGCTCACGTACTCGGGACAGTAATCTGCTTCGCGGCGTTCGTCTCAACTCGCTTCACGCCGGGGGCGAGCTGTCTGGCGGCTATTCGCCCGACGCGGCGCTCTTCTTGGCGGGAGCCTTCTTGGCCGCCTTGAGGCCAGCGATCTCTTCGCGCAGGGCGGCGACCTCGGCCTTCAAGGCCTCGAAATCGTCGCGGCGGATCAGGTCGAACTCGGCCGCGAGCCGATCGGCCTGGGCCCGCATCGCGGACTTCGCTTCCTCGCCCGCGGTCTGGGCGATGCCCATGGCCGCCTGGGTCAGCTTGGCGAATTCGTCGAGGATCGGGTTCTGGCTGTGCATCGGCTTTCCACGCGCCCGCGGATGGGCGAGCCATTCTTATATGGGAAACAGGGGATGAAAGCGAACCCCGAAGGTTATAGAGGTGCGACGATCTGTCCCGAACGGAGCTGTCCGGCGTGATCTTTCCGAACATCGACCCCGTGGTCCATATCGGCCCGCTGGCCCTACAGTGGGGGCCGCTGGCCTTGCGCTGGTACGCCCTGGCCTATGTGGCGGGGATCCTGCTGGGCTGGCGCTACGCGGTGCGCCTGGTGAAGACGCCCGGCCTCTGGGGCGGACGGGCGCCAACGGCCACGCCGCTGCAGATCGACGACCTCGTTCTGTGGATCACCCTGGGCATCATCCTGGGCGGGCGCCTGGGCTACATCCTCTTCTACATGCTGCCCAACGAAGCCCAGCGGACGTGGCTGCTGGCCCATCCGATGGACGCCTTCAAGATCTGGGAGGGCGGCATGTCCTTCCACGGCGGCTTCCTGGGCGTCTGCGCGGCCATCGCCCTGTTCGCCCGCCGCAATGCGATCGACGTGCTGAAACTGGGCGACCTGATCGCGCCGGTGGTCCCGATCGGCCTGTTCTTCGGCCGCATCGCCAACTTCATCAACGGCGAGCTGTGGGGACGGGTCACGGACGGCCCTTGGGGGATCGTGTTCTGCAACGAGACCATCCGGGCCAGCCATCCCCAGCACATCTGCCCGGCCGGAGAACTGCCGCGCCATCCCAGCCAGCTCTACGAGGCGGGCCTGGAGGGCCTGCTGCTGTTCCTGATCCTGACCTTCGCCATCTATCGGCTGAAGTGGCTGCAACGGCGCGGCGCCCTGGTGGCGACCT
Source organism: Caulobacter sp. (assembly GCF_035254145.1). Classification (GTDB taxonomy): domain Bacteria; phylum Pseudomonadota; class Alphaproteobacteria; order Caulobacterales; family Caulobacteraceae; genus Caulobacter. The sequence continues at coordinate 3,192 of NZ_DATFAV010000260.1, forward strand.
TCCTGCTGGCCTACGGCGTCTTCCGCCTGTCGCTGGAGAACGTGCGCAATCCAGACATCGGCATGCCCGACTTCCCGCTGGGCCTGACCATGGGCATGCTGCTGTCGGCGCCGATGATCCTGGTCGGCGGCTGGTTGCTGTGGCGTTCGCTGCGCGCGCCGGCGCAGGCCGCCGCCTGACCCCATGAGCCTGCTCGACCGCCTGAAAGCCCAGATCGCCCAGGACGGGCCGATCGGCGTGCCCGAGTTCTTCACCCGCTGCCTGCACGACCCGCGCGACGGCTACTACGCCACGCGCCCGGCGCTGGGGGACAAGGGCGGCGACTTCATCACCGCGCCGCTGGTCAGCCAGATGTTCGGCGAGCTGATCGGCCTGTGGGCGATCGAGACCTGGACCCGCATGGGCCGCCCCGCGCCGTTCCGTCTGGTCGAGATGGGCCCGGGCGACGGGACGCTGATGAGCGACCTGCTGCGCGCCGCGCGGCTTGAGCCGGCGTTCCTGGCGGCGGCCGAAGTGTGGCTGGTCGAGGTGTCGGAGCCGCTGCGGGCCAGGCAGGCGCAGCGCCTGGGCGAGGTCCCGCGTTGGGTCTCCCGCCTGGACGAGGTTCCCGGCGGCGCGCCGATGATCCTGATCGCCAACGAACTGCTCGACTGCCTGCCCGCCCGCCAGTTCACACGGACCAAGGCCGGCTGGGCCGAGCGGGTGATCGGGCTGGGCGAGGATGGCGAGCTGGCGTTCGGGTTGCGGCCCTTAAATCCTCCCCCCCGAGGGGGAGGTGTCCGCGCAGCGGACGGAGGGGGAAGTTCCGCCGACCTTGCCCCTCCCCTCTCCGGTCCGGAGCCTGTCCTCGGGCGCGCGCAGAGCGCGACCCGGGGGGACCACCTCCCCCTCGGGGGGGAGGATTTGGCGGTCGGCGCTGTCGTCGAATCCTCTCCCGCCCAGGCGGCTCTCGCCTCCGACATCGCCCATCGCCTCGTGACCGACGGCGGGGCGGCGCTGCTGATCGACTACGGCCGGGCCGCGGCCGAGGCCGGCGATACGCTTCAGGCCGTCCAGAACCACGCCAAGGTCGACCCGCTGAAGACCGCCGGCCTGGCGGACCTGACCGTCTGGGCCGACTTCCCCGCCGTGCTCGCCGCCGCCCGCGAAGCCGGGGCCAAGGCCGGCCCGATCCTGACCCAGGGCGACTTCCTGCGGGCCCTCGGAATCGAGGCTCGCGCCCAGGCCCTGGCGGTCGCGCGCCCCGATCGCGCCGATCAGATCGCAAGACAGCTTGATCGTCTGGTCGGGCAGGCGCAGATGGGCGCTCTGTTCAAGGTGGCGTGCCTTTCCGCGCCCGACCTTTCGCCCCCCCTCTTCGAGGACGCGACATGATCAAGAAGTCCGACCTGCCGACCGTCCAGTCGCCGCTGCTCTCCAGCCTTCCGGGGGTGAAGCACGCCTTCTTCACACGCCAGGGCGGGGTTTCGAGCGGCCTTTACGCCAGCCTGAACGTCGGGCGCGGCAGCAAGGACGAGCCAGCCGATGTCGAGGAGAACCGCGCCCGCGCCGCGCGCTGGTTCGGCGGCGCGCCCGAGGACCTGAACGTCTGCTATCAGATCCACTCGACCATCGCGATCACCGCCGACGGCTCGTGGGGCGACGCGCGGCCGGAGGGCGACGCGGTGGTCAGCAAGACCCCCGGCGTGATCTGCGGCGCCCTGGCGGCCGACTGCGCCCCGGTGCTGCTGGTCGATCCCGAGGCCCGGGTCGTGGCGGCCGCCCACGCCGGCTGGCGCGGGGCGTTGGACGGCGTGGTCCAGGCCGCGGTTGACCGCATGGTCGAGCTGGGCGCCGATCCCGCCCGAATGACCGGCGTCGTCGGCCCCTGCATCGGCCCCAAGTCCTACGAAGTGGGGCGGGACTTCCTGCACCGCTTCGAGGCCGACTGCCCGGGCTCGGGCCGGTTCTTCAAGCCGGGCGCGAGCGAGGACAAGCGCTTCTTCGACCTTCCCGCCTTCGTGCTGGACCGCCTGGAGACCGCCGGCGTCGAACGCCGCGAATGGGTCGGACGCGACACCCGCGCCGAGGAGGAATGGTTCTTCTCCAACCGCCGCGCCTTCCTGAACGGCGAGGGCGACTACGGCCGGCTGCTGTCGGCGATCATGCTGGAAGCGTGAGGCGCCCGCACCACGCCGACGATCCTCCGCGTACGGAAACGAAAAAGTCTCGCCGTTAACACTTGTACCTGGAGCTTCGCCTGCTAGAAGGCCCGGCAACGGTCGACCCCCACCCCAGAGCGCCCCCCATGAAGCTGCTGTCCGGCAACTCGAACCGCCCGCTGTCCCAGGCGATCGCGGAATATCTCGACATGCCGCTGACCCGCGCCCAGGTGCGCCGGTTCGCCGACCTCGAGGTGTTCGTCACCATCGACGAGAACGTGCGGGGCGAGGACGTCTTCGTCATCCAGTCGACCAGCTATCCGGCCAACGACAACCTGATGGAGCTCTTGATCTGCATCGACGCGCTGAAGCGCGCGTCGGGCAAGCGGATCACCGCGGTGCTCCCCTACTTCGGCTACGCCCGCCAGGACCGCAAGACCGGCGGCCGCACCCCGATCTCGGCCAAGCTGGTGGCCAACCTGATCACCCGCTCGGGCGCCGACCGGGTCCTGACCATGGATCTGCACGCCGGCCAGATCCAGGGCTTCTTCGACATCCCGACCGACAACCTGCTGCCCTCGCGCCTGCTGGCCGACGACGTGCGCCGTCACTACAAGATGGGCGACGACCTGATGGTGGTCTCGCCGGACGTCGGCGGCGTGGTTCGCGCCCGGGCCCTGGCCAAGCGCCTGGAAGACGCCGACCTGGCCATCGTCGACAAGCGCCGCTCGGGTCCCGGCCAATCGGAAGTCATGAACATCATCGGCGACGTCAAGGATCGCCGCTGCATCCTGTTCGACGACATCGCCGACTCGGCCGGCACCCTGTGCAACGCCGCCCAGGCCCTGATCAACCACGGCGCCAAGTCGGTCAGCGCCTACATCACCCATGGCGTCCTGTCGGGCGCGGCGGTGGATCGCGTCGCCAACTCGGTGCTGACCGAGCTGGTGGTCACCGACTCGATCGAGGCCTCGGACCCCGCCAAGGCCTGCCCGAAGATCCGCTACGTCTCGTGCGCCCCGCTGATCGGCGAAGCCATTCGCCGCATCGCCAACGAAGAGTCGGTGTCGAAGCTGTTCGACTAGGCGATTGACGGTCATTTCCGCCTTCCTGGGCCTTGTGCCCAGGACCCATGCCAGCGGCGTGCTCGGCCTTTTTGGGTCTCGAAGCGGCTAGACCTAGAACACGACCCAAAGCCATAGCTCCTGAGCCATGGGTCCTGGGCACAAGGCCCAGGAAGGCGAGTTATTGACCCAGGCTCCTTGCTGAATATCGGCTCGTCCTAGGGTCTTCGCTCGTTCGCGCCCTTCAAACATGGTTAACCGGCGCGCGCCAAAACGTCCCGGCGCCACGGTCACGCTTGTAAAAGCTTGGTTAACGGAGCGACAGTCACAATGTCGCCCGCCCGAGGTGGTATGCGCCGGCCTAGACTTGATGGGGAAGTTCACGAAATGCGTTCCTTTTCGCGTACGCGGGTCGTTCTGACGACGACCGCCGTGGCGCTGGCCGCGGTCATCGCCGCCTGCAGCTCTCCGCCCCCGCCCCCGCCGCTGGTCCAGGCCCCGCCGCCGCCGCCGCCGATCACCCTGTCGTCCAAGGTCGTCGAGCGCGCCAGCGCGTTCCGGGGCTACATGGCCCGCGCCGCGGCCGTCTCGCCCACGTTCCAGAACGGCGACCAGATCCAGACCTCCCTGAAGGTCGGCGCGGCCTATGAGCCCAAGTCGTTCATGAACGGCGCGGTGGCCTACGCGGCCGTGCTGGCCCTGCAGGATCCCACCTTCGTCGCCTCGGTGCGCGAAGTGGCGGCCAACCCGGCCCAGCGCCAGGAGATGATCAACAACATCTTCTCCAACCCCTCCTACGCGGCCGTGTTCAAGGGCGCCGACAGCGCCGCGGGGCTGATCATCGACCAGATCGGCGGCGACGGCCTGAAGGTCTACACCGCCGGCAAGGCCGTGAAGCAGGCGGCCTACGACGTGCAGCACGCGGCCTGGTCCAAGGGCTTCGTCACCGATCGCGACGGCCGCCTGGCCTCGGCCAAGAGCCTGTCGACCGTCCCGGCCCTGGCCGAGAGCGGCGACGTGGCGGTGCTGCAGCAGGCCTCCACCGGCGGACAGTCGCTGGGGCTGACGCCTCGCGCGGCGACCGCGCCCTACCAGCCCGTCGTGATCCGTGGCCTGGCCGTGGCCGCCCTGGCCGCCCTGGGCGCCGCCGGCGACAACAACCTGGCCTCGATCGACGCCCTGAGCGCCGACTGGAGCACGGCCAACTGCCTGAACATGGCCAAGCTGAACCTCTACCAGTGCCTGGCGGTGTCCAAGCCGCACTACGAGGACATCTTCTGCCTGGGCCAGCACATCCTGATCGACACCGGCGCCTGCGTGGCCAAGGCCACCGGCGCGGCCCTGCCGCCCGAGCCGCCGCCCCCGCCCCGCGTCGAGACGGCCAAGACCACCGTGAAGAAGCCCGTCCGCAAGGCGGTCTCCAAGAAGAGCTGATTTACCGATCTATCGAGCCGAAAGGGCCGGGCGTTGCGTCGCCCGGCCCTTTTGTGTATGTAGCGCGACCCCAAAAAGGCGCCGTCGGGCCAGGCAATCCAGTCTTGTGCGATGGGCCACCTTCGAGAGCATCCGGCTCTCCAGAGAGATATTGATATGGCCGAGATCATTCTGAACGTCGAAATCCGTGAAGGCGCCGGCACCGGCGCGGCGCGCGCCGTCCGTCGCGAAGGCAAGATTCCGGGCGTCCTGTACGGCGGCGGCAAGGCTCCCGTCGGCATCGCCGTGAAGGCCAACGAATTCCGCAAGTCGCTGTACACCGGCAAGCTGCTGGGCCACCTGGTCACCCTGCAGCACGGCGACGAGAAGCAATCGGTCATCGCCAAGGCCGTCCAGTTCCACCCCGTCACCGACGAGCCGGTCCACTTCGACCTGTACCGCGTCGACGAGCACCAGCTGATCAAGATCGAAGTCCCGGTCCACTTCAAGAACCAGGACGTCTCGGTCGGCCTGAAGAAGGGCGGCACGCTGGAAGTCATCCGTCACACCGTCGAGCTGGCCTGCCCGGCCGACAAGATCCCGGAAGAGCTGGTCATCGACCTGGCCAACCACGACATCGGCGATGTCATCCGCATCTCGGAAGTCAAGCTGCCGGCCGGCGTGAAGCCCGCCATGGACCGCGACTTCGTGATTGCCAACGTCAAGGCCTCGGCCGCCGCCCAGTCTGACGAAGGCGACACCACGACCGCCGAAGGCTAATCGGCGCTCGGTCCGTCGACCAAAGCGATTTAAAGAGCGGGCGGGCCTTCGGGTCCGCCCGTTTTTGTTTGTCCCCTTGAGAACAAAACGATGCTGATCCTCGCCGGCCTGGGCAATCCCGAGCCCAAGTACGAGAAGAACCGCCACAACGTCGGCTTCATGGCCGTCGACGCTCTCGCCCGAAAGTGGGGGACGGCCCCGTGGCGCGCGCGCTTCCAGGGGGTGGCCTGCGAGGGGCAGGTCAATACGCCCGACGGTCCGGTCAAGCTGCTGCTGCTCAAGCCCAAGACCTATTACAACGAGAGCGGCCGCGCCGTGGGCGAGGCCATGAAGTTCTTCAAGCTCCAGCCCGCCGACGTCATCGTCTTCCACGACGAGATCGACATGGCGCCCGGCCGCTTCCGGATGAAGGCCGGTGGTGGGGCGGCGGGCAACAACGGCATCCGCTCGGTGACCAGCCAGGTCGGCGACGCCTTCCGCCGGGGGCGCATCGGCGTCGGCCATCCGGGCCACAAGGACGCGGTCATGCACTACGTGCTGGGCGACTTCCACAAGGTCGAGCACCAGTGGCTGGACCCGATGCTGGACGCCATCGCCGACGCCCTGCCCTTCGCGGCCGTCGGCGACGACGAACGCTATCAGGCCGAGGTCATGCGTCTGGCCCCCGCGCCCAAGGCCGATCCGCGCAAGCCGGGCAAATCCGAAGATTGACGGCCGCCTTCGCGCGCGGGAAAGACCGAAACTGAAGTTTTCGAGGTCCTGATGTTCTCGCTTCCGCTGCCGCTGCTTGGCCTGTCGTTCCTGATCGCCATCGTCTTGTGCGTCCACGCCGTGCGCACGGGCCAGCAGATGTACTGGCTATGGATCATCCTGGCCCTGCAGCCGATCGGCGGGATCGTCTATTTCGTGGCCGTGATCGGCCCGGGACTGTGGGGCGGCAAGACCGCCCGCAAGGTCGGCGCGGCCGCGCGCAAGGCCCTCGACCCGCAGCGCGAGTACCGCGAGGCCGCCCAGGCCGTCGATGACGCCCCCACCGTCGCCAACCGGGTGCGCCTGGCCGTGGCCGCCACGGAACTGGGCAAGCACGCCGAGGCCGAGCGCCTCTACGCCGACAGCCTGACGGGCATGTACGCCGACGACGCCCAGCTGCTGCTGGGCCGCGCCAACGCCCTGATCGAACTGAACCGCCCGGCCGAGGCCTTGCCGCTGCTGGAAAAGCTGGGCGAGCAACCCACCGCCGGCCGCACCCCCCACACCATGCTGGCGCTTGGCCGCGTCTATCAGGCCCTGGGCCGCGAGGAACAGGCCGACACGGCGCTCAGCTGGGCCGCCGACAACTATCCCGGCTTCGAGGGCGTGGCCCGCTACACCGTGTTCCTGGCGCGCATGGGCCGCAAGGACGAGGCGCGCGCCCGCCTGGCCGAGATCGACAAGCGCCTGGCCAAGACCCACGCCCACTTCCGCAAGGAAGCCAAGACCTGGCGCGACTTCGCGGCGGCGGCGGTGGGCTAGCCCCAGGGGGCGGCTTCGGCGGGGTTGTAGCTGAAAACCTTAAGCGCTGGGCCGCCGCGTTGCGCGCGTTTACCCACCCACAGCGCGGTCGTTTTGCGGATCTCGGCTTTCATTTCCAGCGAATCCGGATCGCGAACGGACACGAAGACCTCGGACACGCGTCCTTCGGCGATCTTCTCGAAGATATGCGCGTCTTCGTCGCGCAGCGAATGGCCGAGAATGAAGAGGCTGGCGTCAGAGTCGTCGCAGGCGGCGGCCAAGCAGTCGGAGGCGGCCTTCAGATAGTGGCTCTCTTCGATGCGCACCCGCTTCTCCTGGGATGACCCTTCGGAGATGAACAGAGGCACGT
>NZ_DATFAV010000261.1:0-7915 GCF_035254145.1 Caulobacter sp.
GCAGGGGCGTTGCGGGTCAGGTACTCGATGGCGTCCTGGTCGCCCAGCCAGTCCGACCCCTTGACGGTGTCGTACATGTGCCAGCGCCAGTCGTCCTGGCCCATGTTGCCCAGCGAGGCCGAGATGCCGCCCTGCGCGGCCACGGTGTGGCTGCGGGTCGGGAACACCTTGGTGACGCAGGCGGTCTTGAGGCCCGCCTGGGCGGCGCCCAGCGCGGCGCGGAGGCCCGAGCCGCCGGCGCCGACGACGACGACGTCGAACTTGTGATCGATGAACTTGTAGGCCGACATCAATGGGCTCCGGTCACGGTCAGGGCCACCTTCAGGATCGAGAAGATCCCCACGGCGCCGGCGACCACGCAGACGAACAGGTTGCCGATCACCAGAGCGGTCTTGGTCGTGAAGCGATGGACATAATCCTCGATCACCACCCGCATGGACCCCTGCAGGTGCACGAGGGCGACGATCAGCAGCAGACTCGCCAGCACCGCGTTCAGCGGCTGACCCAGCCACATGGCGACGGTGTGCTGGTCGGCGCCGATCAGCTTCAGGGCCGCATAGGCGCCCCACAGCATCAGCGGGACCAGGGCCAGGCCCGAGACGCGCTCGGTGATGAAGTGGTCGACGCCATGGCGGGCCGCGCCCAGGCCGCGGGCGCGCGACAGCGGCGTGCGGAACTGCTGCGGCTGATAGATGTCGTTCTTGCTCATGATCAGAACGCTCCGTTGGCGGCGGCCAGCACCCAGGTGACGATCGTCGCCACGACGGCGAAGGCGATCGACATGGCGCCGGTCATGTCGGCGGTGCGGGGCGCGAAGCCCTTGCCGACGTCCCAAAAGGCCTGACGGACGATATAGGCCGCGGTGTAGAAGACGGCGAAGGTCTCGCCCAGCAGCACCAGCTTGCCGATCGGCGAGCCCAGGATGCTCAGATAGCCGGCGTAGACGCCGGGACCGGCCGCGAGAGCGGCGGCCCAACCGGCCAGGATCGCGGCGCCCACATAGAGGGCGACCAGGCAACCCCGGTGAAGGATCGAGCAGGCCATGGTGATATGCCAGCGCCACACCTGCGTGTACGGAGACATCGGGCGCTCGGGCAGCCCCCGGCTCGTGTCGGTCATGGGAGGTCCAACCTCAGTAGCCTTTGTGCGTTGCGGGACGCTTTTAAGCGCGAGGGCGGGGGTGTCAATTAAACCGGGCCTCTTGAGAAACGTTCGCAACTCCCAAGCCGGGTACATTAGGGAACCGCCAAGGCCGAGCTTGCGTTAGGTTCGGTTGCGTCGAGGGGGCGAGCGTGGGCGACGAATGACCAGTCCGATCGATTTTCGCGAAATATTCGATCGCATTCCGTCGCCCTACATGCTGCTCGACCGCGAGTTCAGATATGTGGCCGCCAACGCGGCCTATCTGCGCACCCTCCAGCGCCGCTGGGAGGATCTGGAGGGCGTTCCCTTATTCGAGGCCTTTCCCTCGGAAGGCGTCAGCCGGGCCGAACTGGAGGCGTCGCTGACAAGGGCGCGCGACAGCGGCGAAGTGACCGAGTTGCCGCTGATCAACTATGCCATCGAGCGCCCGGCCCACCTGGGCGGCGGCTTCGAGGATCGCATCTGGAGCGCCACCCACACGCCCATCCCCGACGAGACCGGCGCGACGCGCTACATCCTCCAGCACACGCAGGACGTGACCGCGATCCAGCGACTGAAGGAGGCCGCCTTCGGGTCGCGCTCGGCCACCATGCTGGGCGACGAGGTCCTGCGCCGCGCCGAGACGGTCCAGTCGCAGAGTCGCCAGCTGCGGAACCTGTTCATGCAGGCGCCCAGCTTCATGGCGGTGCTGCGCGGGGCCGACCACGTCTTTGACCTCGCCAACAACGCCTACGCCCAATTGGTTGGCCATCGCGAGGTGACCGGCCTGCCGCTGAGCGTCGCCCTGCCGGAAGTAGCCGCCCAGGGCTTCGTCGAGCTGCTCGACCGGGTGCTCGCCACCCGCGAGGCCTTTGTCGGTCGCCGCGTGAAGGTCGCTCTGCAGCGGGCCGGCGGCGAACCGCTCGAGGAGCGCTATCTCGACTTCGTCTACCAGCCGATCGTCGAGCCGGACGGAAGCGCCTCGGGCGTCTTCGTCGAAGGCGTCGACATGACCGACCAGGTCCAGGCCGACGAGCGCCAGCGCCTGCTGCTCGACGAGCTGAACCACCGCGTCAAGAACACCCTGGCCACGGTCCAGGCGATCGCCCAGCAGACCCTGCGCGGCGCCCATGACCCCGCGAGCTTCGCGGAGGCCTTTGAGTCTCGCCTGCTTGCCCTGTCCCACACGCACAACGCCCTGACAGACAGCCAGTGGGCCGGCGCGGGCCTGCGGCAGATCCTGAACCAGGAGCTAGGCCCCTACGGAGCCGAGCGCGTGGCGATGGACGGGCCCGATGTTCACCTGCCGGCGCGCGTGGCTTTGTCCCTGGGCATGGTGTTCCACGAACTGGCGACCAACGCCGCCAAATACGGCGCCCTGGCCACCGCCGGCCGACTGGTCCTGACCTGGTCGGTGACCGGCGACGACAGCCTGGTGTTCGAGTGGCGCGAGACCGGCGGGCCGCCCGCCGTGAAACCGCAGCGGCGAGGTTTCGGCTCGCGCCTGATCGAGCGCAGCATCACTGGCGAACTTCGCGGCCGCATCGCGTTCGATTACGCCGAGGAGGGGCTGATGGTCCGCTTCGACACGCCGCTGGCGCGCTACCTGGACTAGCGCCCGGCGGCCGCCCGTTCCTTTAGCCTCGGGGGAACACCGTCAGGGCCAGGTGCTGCAGGAGCATGATGGTCTTGGCGTCACGGATGCGGCCGTCGGCGATCATGGCGAGGGCCTCGTCGATCGTCGGCTCCAGCACCTCGATATCCTCGCCCTCGTCGGGATGACCGCCGCCGTCGCCGATCCGCATCGAGGCGTCGTACTCGGCGACGAAGAAGTGCAGGATCTCGGTCACCGAGCCTGGGCTCATGAAGGCCTCGAACACCTTGCGGACCTCGCCCAGCCGATAGCCCAGCTCTTCCTCGACCTCGGCGCGGATGCGGACCTCGGGCTCGGCGTCGTCCAGCAGGCCGGCGGCGGCTTCGATCAGCAGACCGTCATAGCCGTTCACATAGGCCGGATAGCGGAACTGCTTGACCAGCAGCACGGTGCGGCTCGGAAGATTGTATGGCAGTAGCACCGCCCCGTTGCCGCGGTCGTAGGTCTCCCGGCTCTGGGTCTGCCAGGTCCCGTCGCGGCGCTTCCAGTCGAAGGTCGTAGTCTTCAGGACGTACCAGTTGTCGGAAAGCAGCTTGGTCTCGCGAACGCGGACGCGATCTTTGACGGACATGGATTTCCTCAATCGCGGACGCGCGAAACGTAGTCGGCCGAGCGCATTTCCTGCAGGCGCGAGACGGTGCGCTCGAACTCGAACGCGCCGTCGCCCTCGGGGTACAGCGTCTCCGGCTCGGCCTCGGCCAGCGCCACCAGCTTGGCGTCGGCTTCATAAAGCGCGTCGATCAGGGTGTTGAACCGCTTGGCCGCGTCGCGCCGGGCCGGCGTCAGGCGCGGCACATCCTCCAGGAACACGGTGTGGAAGCGCTCGGCCAGGGCCAGGTAGTCCTGCGGTCCAAGGGCCTGCTGGCACAGGGAGGCGAACGAGGCCCGGACCAGACCGCCGGACGCCCGAGGCAGTCGCATCTTGCGGCCCAGCACCTCAAGGGTCGCCCCTGTTTCCGGCGCGCCGTCCAGCATGTCGGCCCATAGCCGCTCGAACTCGGCCTGGCTGGCCTTGTCGTTCGGAGAAAGCCAGGTGCGGGCCGCCCGCAGGCGATCCAGGCGGAAGTCGACCGGTCCGCGCACGGCCACGATGTCGAGGGCCGACTTCAGCATGTCGATGAAGGGCAGGAACAGCTGTCGGTTCAGCCCGTCCTTGTAGAGGTCCTCCGGCGGCCGGTTGGAGGTCGCCACCAGGGTCACGCCGCGCGCGAACAGCGCCTCGAATAGCCGGCCCAGGATCATGGCGTCGGCGATGTCGGTGACCTGCAGCTCGTCGAAGCACAGCAGGCGCGCGTTCTGGGCGATCAGCTCGGCCGTGGGCGCGATCGGGTCGTCGCCCTTCGACTGGCCAAAACGGGCCTTGCGCGCGGCCGCGTCGCCCTTGCGCCAGGCGTCGATGTCGGCGTGGACCTCGGCCATGAAGGCGTGGAAGTGGATCCGCCGCTTCTTGGCCACCGGGGCGCTGTCGAAAAAGAGGTCCATCAGCATGGACTTTCCCCGCCCGACCGGGCCCCACAGATAGACGCCGCGCTGGCTCTTGGGCTTGCGGCCAAAGAACGAGAAGTTCGGCTCGCCGGCCGCATCCAGATCGGCCTCCAACCGCGACAACGCCTCGACGGCGGCGGCCTGGGCGGTGTCGTGTCGGATCTCGCCCTGGGCCAGGCGCTCGCGATAGGCGGTGCGGAGGGATGTCGGCATCGCCGATGCGGTTAGCGCGAGAGCGGCGCTGGGGGAAGGGCCTTGCGCCTCTCAACATCGGCGGGACGAAGCGCTATGGGAGACGGATGAGCATCCTCCACCTGCCCGACGAGGCCGCGACCCAGGCCCTGGGCCGCAAGCTCGCCACGTCCCTTCGGCCCGGCGACGCGGTCTGCCTGACCGGTCCCCTGGGGGCCGGCAAGTCGACCCTGGCCCGCGCCCTGATCCGCGCCCTGACGGCGCCGGACGAGGAGGTCCCCAGCCCGACCTTCACCCTGGTGCAGTTCTACGAGACGCCCTCCTTTCCGCTCGCGCACTTCGATCTCTACCGCCTGACCGATCCGGACGAGGCCTACGAGATCGGCCTGGATGAGGCGCTGGACGGGGGCGTCGCCCTGATCGAGTGGCCGCAGCGACTGGAAGGGCGTTTGCCGGCGAATCGGCTCGATATAGACATCGCTCTCGACGGCGACGCACGGCGCGCCGCCATCACGCGGCACGGTAGTTTCGAAGGACGCCCCCTTGAGTTCTGAGCGTGAAGCGGCGAAGGCCGCGTTCCTGGAGACCCACGGCTTCGGCGACGTCCGCCGCCAGCCGCTGGGCGGTGACGCCTCCACGCGGAGCTATGAGCGCCTGCATCGCGGAGACGAGAGCTTCATCTTCATGGACCAGCCGCCGGCGCTGGAAAGCGTCGTCTGCCCGCCGGGCGCCACGGACGCCGAGCGCCTGGCCCTGGGCTACAACGCCGCCGCCCGTCTCGCCGCCGGCTCAGTCGCCGCCTTCGTCGCTACCGCCGACTATCTGACCCGGCGCGGCCTCTCGGCCCCGCGCGTCTTCGCCTACGATGTGGCGCAGGGCCTGGCGGTGCTGGAGGACCTGGGCGACGGGCTCTACGCCACCTTGATCGCCGAAGGGCAGGACGAGCGCCCGTTGTACTACGCCGCCGTCGACCTGCAGGTGGCCCTGCACGCCGAGACGCCGCCGGACGTGCTGGCCATCGGCGACGTGCGCTGGCCGTTGCTGACCTATGACGCCCTGGCTCTGAAGCACGCCACCGACACCTTCTTGGAATGGTGGCCTCAGTTCGCGGGCATCCCGGCCTTCAGTCCGCAAGCTGTGGCCGAATGGGACGCGCTGTGGGCGCCCATATGGGTGCGTGGCGAGGCCGGAGCCAGCGTCTTCACCCACCGCGACTATCACGCCCAGAACCTGCTGTGGCTGCCGCAGCGCGAGGGCGTGGCCCGCGTCGGCCTGCTGGATTTCCAGGACGCCCTGCGCGCCCACCCCGCCTGGGACCTGACCCACCTCTTGCAAGACGCCCGGCGCGACGTGTCGCCCGCGCTGGAGGCGGCCATGCTGGACCACTACCTTGCCGCCCGGACCAGCGTCGATCGCGAAGCCTTCATCGCCGACTACCGCGCCCTGGCCGCCTCGAACGCCGCCCGCATCCTGGGCCGGGTTTTCGCTCGCCAGGCCTTGCTGGGCCGTCGCCAGTACGAGGCTTACATGCCGCGCACCTGGCGCTACCTGGAGCGGAACCTGACCGACCCGGCCCTCGCCGACCTCAAGGCCTGGTTCGACCGCTACGTGCCGGCGGAGGCGCGCCGATGAGCGGCCCGCCAATGGCTCCCAAGATCGCGATGGTGCTGGCCGCGGGTCTCGGCACCCGCATGCGCCCCCTGACCGACGACCGGCCCAAGGCGCTGGTCGAGGTCGACGGCAAGGCGCTGATCGACCACATGCTGGACCGGCTGGCCGCGGCCGGGATCGAGACCGCCGTGGTCAATGTCCACTACTTCGCCGACCTGGTCGAAGCCCACCTGAAGGCTCGCGAGGCCAAGGGCCTGGGCCCACGCATCGTCATCTCCGACGAACGCGCCCAGGCCCTGGAGACCGGCGGCGGAATCAAGCGCGCCCTGCCGCTGCTGAGTGAGGACGCGGTCTTTGTGGCCAATATCGACTCGATCTGGATCGAGCACGGCGCCTCGGCCGTCGACGCCGTGGCAGCCGCCTGGGATCCGGCCAAGATGGACGTCTGCCTGATGTTGGCCTCCACCGCTGGCTCGCTCGGCTTCCATGACAGCGGCGACGTCTTCCTGGGCGACGACGGCGTGGTCCGTTTCAAGGATCCTGGCGAAATGGCGCCGTTGGTCTATGTCGGCGTTCACATCTGCAAGCCGGCCATCACCGCCGACGGTCCCGAAGGGCCGTTCTCGCTGCTGCCCCTGTGGAAACGGCTAGCGGCCGACCGCCGGGTCCACGGCGTCGCTCCAGACGGCCTCTGGATGCACGTCGGCGACCCCGACGCCAAGCTGGCGGCCGAGGCGAGACTCTCCCCCCAAGGCTTGACCCAAGAATGAGCCCCCAGGCCCCCTTCTTCGAGCGCCCGGGGCCGCGCTGGTTCTCGATCCCCGCGCACCGGCCGTTCGTCGACGACCTGGCGCGCGGCCTGCTGAACACCCTGGAGCCGTTGGGGCCCGAGGCCCTGCCCCGCGCCACCGTGCTGACCCCCACCCGACGTGGGGCTCGGGCGCTTGCCGACGCCTTCCTGGCGGTGGGCGGCGGGCGGGCCCTGCTGTTGCCGCAGATCCGACCGCTGGGCGACCTGGACGAAGGCGAGCCGCCGTTCGAGCCGGGCGAGCTTTCCCTCGACCTGCCGCCGGCGATCGCCTCGCGCCGCCGGCGGTTCGAACTGGCGCGGCTGGTCGTCGATCACGGCGACAAGCTCTCGTTCAAGCCCGGTCCAGTCCAGGCCCTGGAGCTGGCCAAGGCCCTGTCCGACTTCCTCGACAGCTGCCAGATCGAGGAGATCGCCTTCGAGGATCGGCTGGACGGCCTGGCCGAGGGAGACCTGGCCCAGCACTGGCAGGTCTCGGCCCGGTTCCTGAAGGCTGTGCTCGGCGCCTGGCCCAAGCGGTTGGAGACCCTGGGCCTGATCGACGTCTCCGAGCGCCGCGTGCGCCTGCTGCGGGCCCTGGAGAAGCAGTGGTCGGAAAGCCCGCCGACCGAGGTGCTGGTCGCCGCCGGCTCGACCGGCACCGCCCCGGCCACCGCCGATCTGCTGCGCGTCATCGCCGCCGCGCCCAAGGGTGCCGTGGTCCTGCCCGGCCTCGACGAGGATCTCGCCGACACCGCCTGGACCCAGATCGAGGGCTCCCAGGGCGAGCAGCATCCGCAGGGCGCCATGAAGCGCCTGCTGGACCGGGCCGGCGTCTCGCGCTCCGACGTCCGCGCCTGGGTTCCCGACGTCGACAGCCGGGGTCGGTGGCGGCGGCGGATCGTCAACGAGGCCCTGCGCCCCGCCGAGGCCACCGCCGACTGGCTGGCGCAGATCGCCGCCCTACGCGCGGAGGCGCCGGACCTGGATCCGATCGCCGAGGGGTTGATGGGCTTCTCCGTCATCGCCGCCCGCGCCGAAGAGGAAGCCGCCTGCGCCTGCGC
>NZ_DATFAV010000262.1:0-22855 GCF_035254145.1 Caulobacter sp.
GGCCGACGACCTGGAGAAGATCGTGGCCCTGCACGACGCCTCCAACATCGCCGCGGTGATCGTCGAGCCGGTGGCCGGCTCCACCGGCGTGCTGATCCCGCCCAAGGGCTATCTGGAACGCCTGCGGGCCATCTGCGACAAGCACGACATCCTGCTGATCTTCGACGAGGTGATCACCGGCTTCGGCCGCGTCAGCGCGCCGTTCGCCGCCGACCGCTTCGGCGTCACGCCCGACCTGATCTGCATGGCCAAGGGTCTGACCAACGCCGCCGTCCCGTGCGGCGCGGTCGCGGCCTCGGGCAAGATCTACGACGCGATGATGGACGGCGCCGACGCTCCGATCGAGCTCTTCCACGGCTACACCTATTCGGCCCATCCGCTGGCCTGCGCCGCGGGCCTGGCCACGCTGGAGACCTACCAGGAAGACGACCTCTTCGCCCGCGCCGCCGGGATCGAGGGCTATTGGCAGGACGCCATGCACAGCCTGGCCGACGCCCGCCACGTGGTCGACATCCGCAACCTCGGCCTCGTCGCCGGGATCGAGCTTGCGCCCCGCCCCGGCGCCCCGACCGCCCGCGCGCTGGAGGTCTTCGAGACCTGCTTCGACGAGGGCCTTCTGATCCGCGTCACCGGCGACATCATCGCCCTGTCGCCGCCGCTGATCCTGGAGAAGAGCCACATCGACCGGATGGTCGAGACGATCCGGGCGGTGCTGGCCAAGGTCGACTGAGCGGCTGGCCGGCGCGGACGAAGATGGTCGCCGGAGCGGGAGCTCCAGCGACCGCTCGACCCGGTTGGATCGTCAGGACCAGTAGCTGTTGACCACCGTCTCGGCGGCGCTGAGCGAGAACGCGTTGGCCGTGTCGGACAGGAACTTCAGCGCCGTCGTCGACACGTCGTCCTCGGCGACATAGGCGCCGCCGAAATCCGGGTTCAGATAAGCGAAACGCCCGCCGAGCATCATCCCCGCCAGATCGGGCATCAGGTTAGTGGAGGTGCCGTTCAGCAGCATGTTGAAGATCGGCGGGCCTGGATTGGTCACGTTGACGAGCAACGGCGGCAACACCCCGTCGGTCTGGCCGTCGCCGTTCATCCACTGTTGCGATCCCCAAGTCGAGACGTCGGCGGTGATGTAGTTGGCCATGAAGCCGGTGCCGAAATCGAGCACGGAGATGTCCTCGAGCGCCGCGCCGTTCGCGACCGCCAGGGCGATCGCGGCGATGGTGGGATCGTGGTGCATGAAGGCGCCGTCGACGAACCGCTTGGGCTGCCCGTTCAGCGTGATGGCGGCCGGCGCCAGCATGCCCGGCATCGCGCCCGAACAATGCACCGCATCGAGCAGCGACATGTTGGAAGTCGGCGAATTCGGGAAGTTGTGGATCAGTTGGGGCGTCCAGGGGATTCCCTCGGCGCCGATCTCGAACGAGGCGACCATGATCGTCCGACCAAGCTCGTTCAACGGCTTGCCGAAGATCCCGAAGATCGGAAGGGTCTGAAGAACCTTGTCGATGAGGCCGCCGCCATACTCCGGCTTGGTGGGACTCGTCTGTTTCACCGACATGGCCGCGGCCATGAGGGGATTGTAGAAGCTCACGATGTCCGCGGGTCCATATCCCGCGGTGAGCAGGGCCGTGATCCAGGAGCCCGTGGAGGTTCCCACGATCAGGTCGGCCTGGTCCGCCAGCTTGACCCCTGTCGAGGCCTGCAGCCGCTGAAGCATGATCGCCGACAGCAGCCCGCGAATACCGCCGCCGCAAAAGGATAGAATGCGATAGGTCATGATCCGCCCCTAGGGTCTGGTGTTGAGCCAAAGATACTTCGGGGAGACTGATGATAACCTTGGGTTCCATATGTAATAAATTACACGTATTACGAGCTTAAACCCTAAATCGAGTAGCCGCGGCGTGTTCGGCGCTGACATCATGCACGGCGCCCGAACGACGAACGACTGAACGCGGCTTGCGGGCGGGCGTTTTGGCGAGAGGTCCGAAGGAGGCCGCCATGTCCGACTACACGTTCTACTATTGGTCCGCGCCCTTTCGGGGCCAGTTCGTGCGCGCCGTGCTGGCCTTCGCCGGCAAGACCTGGACCGAGGCGGGCGACGGGGCGATCGGCGCGCTGATGGGCGGCGAGGTCGCGGACATGCCGGTTCCGTTCATGGGTCCGCCGCTGCTGGTCGACCACAAGGCCGAGTTCGCCATCGCCCAGACCACGGCGGTCATCCTCTATCTGGGCGAGACCCTGGACCTGCTGCCCGCCACGCCGGCCCTGCGCGCCCTGACGATCAAGGTCGTCCACGACGCCGTCGATGTGCTCGACGAGATCACCCTGAACGGCGGCCGCCAGATGTGGACGCCCGAACGCTGGGCGGATTTCGAACCGCGCTTGAAGAAATGGATGTCGTTCTGGGAGGAGACCGGCCTGCGCCACGGCCTGACGGCGAAGTCAGGCTTCCTGCTGGGCGGCGACGCGCCTGGCGTCGCCGACGTGGTGACCGCCACCCTGTGGTCGACCATGACCGAGCGCTTCCCCAGGATCGCCGAGATCCTAGACGAGACGGCCCCGATGACCGCCGCCCTGTCGCGCCGAGTTTCGGCCCTGCCGCCACTGCGCGCCCTGGCGGACAAGGCCCGCGAGGACTACGGCGACACCTGGTGCGGCGGCCAGATCGAGGCCTCGCTGCGGAAGGTGCTGGGGGACTGAAAACGCGCCGCAGATGGCCCGCCTTCCTCACCCTCACCGCCCCCGATACGACATCGCCACGTCGCACCGCTCATAGCGCGCCCCGAATTGACGCATGATCTCGGCGTCGTGGACGAAGCCCAGCTTTTCGTAGAGGTGGATGGCCGGGCCGCACTTTTTATTGGTCAGCAGATAGACCTTGTCCATGCCCAGGCTGGCGGCGCGCTCCAGAGTCTTGGCCAGCAGGAACTCGCCGACCTTCAGGCCCCGGGCGCTCTTCAGCACGCCCATCTTGGTCAGCTCGACCCAGCCGTCCTTGGAGACCATCAGGGCGCAGGTCCCGACCACCCCCAGCTCCGGCGTCTGCGCGAACAGCACCACCCCGCCCTTGTCGAGGATCAGTTCGCGCGGCTTCGACAGCAGGGCGATATCGTTTTCCTCCAGGGCGAACATGTCTTGGATCCACTCGGCGTTGATCCGGTAGAAGGCCTGCGCCAGGTCGTCGGAGAAGTCGCGCGCCCACATGGTCGGCGGCCCCGCCGCCTCCATCCGCGTCAGCAGCGAGCGGTCGGCCAGACGCTGTTCGACCCTGGCCAGCCCCTGCATGAAGTCGCCGCGGAGGCCCTCGACCAGCTCGGCCGCCGCCGGTTCGATGCGCGGCAACAGCTCGGTCTGGATACGGACCAGCAGGGCCTGGCCCTTTTCGGTCAGGGCCAGGCGCTTGGTGCGGCCATCGCCCGGCGCGCGCGACGCAGCGACGAAGCCGTCGTCCTCCAGCGGCTTCAGGGCCCGGGTGACGGTGGGCTGAGCCAGTTGCAGGCGCTCGGCCAGCTCGCCCACGGCGATCGGCCCGTGCAGCCGGATGGTCAGCAGCAGCGACATCTGGGACGGCTGCACCGGCAGGTCCAGCGCCCGGGCCACCTCGGCCGCGTCCGCCTGCATCCGCTCGGCCAGGCGCTTGAGCCGGCTGCCCAGGAATCCCACGCCAAACCCCGCCAGAAGATCGACCTGCATCGCGCGCTCCCGTTTCATAGCACGCTATATAGCTAGCTATGAAACGGGGATCGACGCAAGAGGGCCGCTACATCTCGAACGGCGGGCTCACCACGCAGCGCACCTGGCCGTTCACCACCCAGACCGTCGCGGCGCGGCCCATGGTCAGGTCATAGAATTGCTCCCGACCGCCGGCGGTGACGGCCAGATAGTCGGGCGCGTCGAATTTGCAGACGGGATATCGCACCGGCGCGCCGCCGACCGGCGCGGTGCGATGGGTGCAGAACATGGCCCCGCCGTGGCGCCCATAGACCGCGCCGTCGTAGGGCGTCAGCGACGGCCGCCGCGACACGGACCAGAACGCCTTGGCGCTGAGCGGGGCGCACGGCCGGCCATCGACCCGCCAGAGCCTGTCGGCCGCCTCGATGGTCGAATAGTGCTCTCGCGCCACGACGATGAACCCCGGCGCGCTGACCAGCAGGGTCAGGCCGACCACCATGGCCATGCGCCGCCACCGCCCACGGATGGGCTCCTCGAGCGGCAGCTTCACGATCTGAATGTCCTGCGAGGCCATGAAACCCTCTCCACCCCAAGTAGATGTACAAATGTAATTCAACAATCTACATCTGTCATCCCGGAACGTCGTTCACCACGCTTGACGCGATCTCGTTACATTTGTAGCGTACTCGCGACACTACGGAGCCCGCGCGTCGATGACCGAACCATCCGATCTCGAACTGGAGGTGCTGAAGGCCTTCTGGCGCGGCGGGGCGATGAGCGCCCGCGAGGCTCAGGGCCTGATCGAGCCCGAGCTGGGCTGGAGCGCCTCGACCACCCGCACCGTGCTGGAGCGGATGGTGGCCAAGGGCCTGCTGACCCGCCGCTCGGTGCACGGCCTGGCGGTCTACGAGGCCCGGACCGGCAAGGTCGACGTGATCGGCGGCGTGCTGAACCGCCTGCGCGGCCTGCTGGAGATCGACGGCCGCCTGCCGGCCTCCGCCTTCGCCGGCAGCCAGATCCTGTCGGACAGCGAGATCCAGGAACTGGAAGCCCTGCTGAACAAGGCCAAGCCGTCCAGCGGCCAGGAGACCTCGTGATGCAACCCCTGCTCGCCGCCTCCGCCCTGGGTCT
Source organism: Caulobacter sp. (assembly GCF_035254145.1). Taxonomy (GTDB): domain Bacteria; phylum Pseudomonadota; class Alphaproteobacteria; order Caulobacterales; family Caulobacteraceae; genus Caulobacter. The sequence continues at coordinate 4,807 of NZ_DATFAV010000262.1, forward strand.
GGCCGCCGCCTGGCCTGTCGGCGTGCTTGGCCTTGGCCTTGGCCGCCTGGTCGAGCGCCTGACCGACGATCCGCGCCCGCGCGCGGCGGCCTGGAGCCTGGCCTACGCCCTGCCCGCCGGCGCCCTGGCCGCGACCGTGGCCCTGACCTTCCTGCCGGCGAACTTCGCGCCCACGATCTTCGGGCCTGGGGCCGCGCCGGCGAACGCCGCGCAACGGGTTTCCGTCCAACTGGCTCAGGCGGGCGCGGAGGCTCCGCTCGCCCCGCGCGCCTGGACGCCGCCACCGGCCCTGGCCGCGTCGCTGGCCTGGGGGCTGGTCGGCCTCTCCCTCGCCGGGGTCGCCGCCCGCGGCTGGCGCTGGAATCGCGGCCGACGGCGCCTGGCCGCCATCCGCGCCGCCGCCCGTCCCTGCCAGGACGCGGCCCTGATCGAGGCCGTCCGCCAGCGCGCCGTCCGCCTGGGCGTGCGGGCGCCGTCGGTTCGGATCAGCGACCGGGTCGGCGAGCCGCTGCTGGCCGGCGCCCTGCGCCCGGCGATCCTTCTGCCCGAGGCCCTGGCCCGCGCGGCGAGCGTCCAGCGCCTGGCCCTGGTCTGCGGCCACGAACTGGCGCACCTGCGCCGGCGCGACAACTGGCGCATCCCCGCCGAGGAGGCCCTGGCTGGCCTCTTCTGGCTGGCCCCGCCGACGGCCGCCGTGCGTGGGCGGATGCTGGCGACCCGCGAGGCGGTCTGCGACCTGACCGCCCTGGACGGCGCCGCGCCCGAGGCGCGCCACGACTACGCCCGCGCCCTGGTCGAAGCCCTGAAGCTGGCCGCCCAGCCCTCGCCCGTCCAGGTCTATCAGTCGGCCTTCACCGGTCTCGATCGAAGCCTGGCCTCGATGCGGCTGGCGGCCATATTGCAGCCGCGCGCCAGCGCCTCGGCGGGAAGGATCGGCCTGTCCCTGGTCCTTGGCGGGGCGCTGACCGCCGCGACCGGCGCGGGCTCCCTGGCCCTGGCCGATCAGGCCCGCCGTCTGGCGCCGCCGATCTCCCCCGCTGTCGAGGCCGCCGCCCAAGTCGCCGAGGCGGCCCAGGCCGTCGCCGCCCCAGACGCCGTCCCAGACGCCGCCCCCCTAGACGCCGCCGTTCAGGATGTCGCGCCCGCCGCGCCGGCCAAGGCCCTCGACAGCGTCGCGCCCATCGCCGAGCCCGCGCCAGCGGTCGAAGCCGCGCCAGTCGCGGCCGCGGACCCCAGGCCCCGGCCCAACCCGCACCCGACGCCGACCCCCCATCCCAATCCGCAGCCCAACCCTCATCCCGACCCGCACCCCAATCCACATCCCAACCCACGGCCCAACCCGCGGCCCAACCCGCGGCCCAATCCCCATCCCGCCCCCTCTCCTGGAGGCGGCGCCGTGGACGTGTCCGCCGACATGCAGCGGTCGATCCCCAATCGCGGCCAGACGATCTTCCTGGGCGACGTGACGGTGAAGGGCGTGCTGGATCCGGTGAAGGTCAATCTGCGCGTCAACGGCCTGCCGGCCGCCCCAGGTTTTCAGCCCAGCCTGCTGAACAGAGGCTCGATCCAGCGCCTCGAGTTCACCGATCGCGGCGTCACCGCCGAAGGCAAGATCATCGTCAACGTCGTCATCGCCGACGCGCAAGACGCGCGTCCCTAGAGCCCATCCGCGGAGCCCGCCATGAACCCGCTCTTCGCTTCCGCCGCCCTCGGCCTCGCCGCAGCCTGGCCCGCCAGCGGCCTGGGCTGGCTGCTGGGCAAGACGGCCGACCGGTTGACCGGCGATCCCGCCCCCCGGGTTCGCGCCTGGAACCGGGCCGTCAGTCTGCCGCCCGCCGCCCTGGCCCTGATGGTCGGCGTCGCGGCTCTGCCCGAGCAGGCCACCGCGCCGGTCTATCGCGCGGTGATGACCTCCAAGGCCGCCGCCAGCGCCGGCGCGGCGATGAGCGAAGCTTCGACGCGCGCCCTGGCCGGCTTCGACGGGATCGAGGTCGTGGGCGGGCTGCTGATCCTGGCGGCGCTCGGCGGTTTCGCCATCGCGGCGGTCCAGGAACTGAGAGGCCACGCGCGCGTGAAGCGCCTGACGCGCGAGGCGCGGCCGGTCTCCCAGGACCTGACCCTGGCCGTCCGCGCCGCCGCCCGGCGCATGGACACCGGACGGCCGGAGGTGAAGATCAGCGACGCCATCGACCAGCCGATGCTGGCGGGCCTGTCGACCCCGGTGATCCTGCTGCCCTCGGCCCTGGTCGAGCGTCTGGACATCGAGCGCCTGGCGCCGGTCTGCGCCCATGAGCTGGCCCACCTGAAGCGCGGCGACAACTGGCGTCTGCTGGTCGAGCACCTGCTGGGCGGTCTGTTCTGGATGGTCCCGCCGTTCGCCGCCGTGCGCGCCCGCGCCGCCAGCGCGCGCGAGGAGCTATGCGACGCCATGGCCCTGGAGAACGCCACCCCCGCCGCGCGGCGCGGCTACGCCGAGACCCTGATCGACGTGCTGCGCGTCCGCGCCGCCCCCAGCCTGCAGCCGGCCTTCACCGGCAAGGGAAGGAGACCCACCGCCATGCGCGTGAAGGCCATCACCGATCCCCGTGATCCGGCCAGCCTGGCCAGACGCGCGCTGCTGGGCCTCGCCGGCCTGTTGGCGGTCGCCCTGGCCGTCTCCGGCTCGATCGCCCTGGCCCAGCAAAGCGAAACCCACAGCCGCACCCGCACCATCATCGGCGACGACAAGACCGGCCAGTACGTCGACATCCGCTCGGACTATGTGCGGGTCACGAACGCCGAGCTGATCAACGGGCGGCTGAAGATTCCCGACGGCCAGGTCTCGACCTATCACGGCCACGTGCAGATCCGCGGCCGCCTTCGCGCGCCCGAGACGATGGTGCTGCTGAACGGCCAGGCCCCGCCGGCCGGCTTCGATCCGACCGCCCTGCCCCAGGGCGCGATCGACGCGGTCGAGGTCGTCAGCCGGTTGGAGAACGACCGCTCGCGGGTGACGCTGAACATCCTGACGAAGACACTGTAGGAAGAGCTCGCCATGGCGAATCTCGAATCCCTCTCTCTTTGAGAGAGGGAATCTGGCTCAGAGAGAGGGAATCTGGAGCCCGTCCGCCCACGAAGAAGCACGCCAAGGCTGGCGCTGGGGGGGCAGCCCTGACGTGCTGTCAGTCCGAGACCTGAAGCCCGCTCAGCGGGCGTGCGCTGTCATTCGGCCGGGCTGAGCACCTTGAAGTTGGCCTTTTCGCGATTGGCGTCGCCGGTCTTCACGGTGAAGTCGTAGTCGCTCCAGTAGATCGCGATGATGTTCGGCGAGCTGCTGTTGAACGACACCGTGTGGGATTCACGGCGCGAGGAATAGATGCTGAGATAGTAGACGTCGTGCGTCTCGTCCTCGAAGGCCAGGTACATCGAGCCGCTGAACGGGCCGCTGGGCCCCTGGGCGTCGACCCGGACCTGATAGCTGTAGAAGCCGGCGTTCGCCAGCAGCTCGATCCCGAACACCGTCCCGCCGTCATTGGCCACGACGCAGTTCTGCGGCGAGTTGCCGTTCACCGTGGCCGATTGACCCACCTGCATGCCGCCGACGGCCGTCGCCTTGAAATAGGAGCCACGGTCAGAGCATTCGCCGCACTGGCCCGTGAAATTCGCGGTTCCGGTAGCCATAACTTCTCTCCCTTTTGTTTGTGATTCACACCAAAGGAAGCGGAGATCTACTTCCCCACTCGTCAGGCAATTGAATATTAACAGCGGGAGAGACTCTAAACAACTTGGGATTTGTGTGAAAATAATCACTCTACAATGAGTATTTCATTTTTCTCTACTGTGAAGGTCGCGACTTTTGCCCCGTCGCCCAGTTTCCGCTAGAAGCCGGCCCATGTCGCACAACACCTTCGGTCACCTGTTCCGCGTCACCACCTGGGGCGAGAGCCACGGTCCGGCGCTCGGCTGCGTCGTCGACGGGTGCCCGCCCGGGATCGCCCTGACGGCGCAGATGATCCAGGCGTTCCTGGACAAGCGTCGCCCAGGCAGCGGCAAGTTCGTGACCCAGCGCCAGGAGCCGGACGCGGTGCGCATCCTGTCGGGCGTGTTCGAGGACGAGCGCAGCGGCGGCCAGCGCACGACCGGCACGCCGATCAGCCTGATGATCGAGAACACCGACCAGCGCTCCAAGGACTATTCCGAGATCGCCCAGGCCTTCCGCCCGGGCCATGCCGACTACGCCTATTTCGCCAAGTACGGGATCCGCGACTATCGCGGCGGCGGCCGCAGCTCGGCCCGCGAGACCGCCGCGCGCGTGGCGGCCGGCGCGGTCGCTCGGCTGGTGATCCCCGGCGTGACGGTGCGCGCGGCCCTGACCCAGATCGGCCCGCATGCGATCAACCGCGACAACTGGAACTGGGAAGAGACGCAGGCCAATCCCTACTGGTCGCCCGACGCGGCCGTCGTCCCGGTCTGGGAAGAGCATCTGGAAAAGATCCGCAAGGCGGGCTCCTCGACCGGCGCCGTGGTCGAGGTCGAGGCCGTCGGCGTTCCGGCCGGCTGGGGCGCGCCCCTCTATGGCAAGCTGGACGCCGAACTGGCCGCGGCCCTGATGTCGATCAACGCCGCCAAGGGCGTGGAAATCGGCGAAGGATTCGCCAGCGCCGCCCTGACCGGCGAGGACAACGCCGACGCCATGCGCCGGGGCCCCGACGGCGCGCCGGTGTTCCTGTCCAACCACGCCGGCGGGATCCTGGGCGGCATCTCGACGGGCCAGCCGGTGGTGGCGCGAGTGGCGTTCAAGCCGACCTCCTCGATCCTGATCCCGCGCCAGACCGTCAACGAGGCCGGCGAAGAGATCGACCTGCGCACCAAGGGCCGCCACGATCCGTGCGTGGGCATCCGCGGCGTGCCGGTGGTCGAGGCCATGACCGCCTGCGTCCTGGCCGACGCCTTCCTCCGCCACCGCGCTCAAACCGGAGGTTGAAATTCGCGCATAGCGTGTGGGCAAGACCAACCACAGCGGTCGCGAATTGACTAAATTGGTCTGACCTTCTGAAAAATATAGGGTTTTCGATTGACCACGCTTATTACGAACCTGTAACGCTCGCCCCATAGGGGAGTGACGGGCCGTGCGGTTCGATCTGCTGAAAGTCTTGCTGGTCGACGACAACCAGCACATGCGCATCCTGCTGAACGAGATCCTGCGGGCGATCGGCGTGCGCCATGTTTTCGAGGCCGTGGACGGCGTCGAGGCGCTGGCCGTGATGCGCCAGACCAGCATCGACGTGGTGATCACCGACCTGTCCATGGGCCCGGTGGACGGGCTGCATCTGGTCCAGCTGCTGCGACGCGCCCCGGAAAGCCCCAATCCCTACACGCCCGTGATCATGATCACCGGTCACTCGACCGAACGGCGCGTGCAGGAGGCCCGCGACGTCGGGGTCAACGAGTTCCTGGCCAAGCCCGTCACGGCGCGCGCGGTGGTCGACCGGCTGACCCAGCTGATCGAGAACCCCCGCCCGTTCGTACGTAGCAGCGATTATTTCGGCCCCGACCGCCGCCGACGCGACAATCCGCGTCACAAGGGCCCCTGGCGCCGCGCCGACGACGCCCGGACGACCTATGTGGACGTCGCCGAACCCAAGCACACGCCTCGGGCCTAGAGCCTGTCTGGTTTAGATGGAATCATCTAAGCCAGATAAACAGGCTCTAATTCATACACTTAGAGCGCGTTTGAGCGGTTTAACCGCTCACACTTAAACCTAACGCGCTCTAGCCGGCGCGGCTCTCCGACGCGGAGACTTTAAAGGAATGGCCGTCTAGAAAAGGCGACCAGTGTCCTTGTGAGCTTGACCATGACCAGCTTCCGCCCGGCCCTCCTCGTCGCCGCCTTCGCCGCGATCGCCCTGTCGCAGGCCGGCTGCGTGGCCGTCGCCGTGGGCGGCGCGGCGATCGGCGTCACCGGCGCGGTGGTCGGCGGCGCGGCCAAGGTCGGAGGCAAGGCCGTCGCGGCCACCGGCCGAGCGATCGTCCCCGGCGACAGCCGCAAGGATCGCGAAGAGCGGTAGAAAATCCTCCCCCTAGCAGGCGAGGTGTCGGCTCGAAGAGACGATGGAGGAGGACGCTCGGCAGGACTTCCCCCTCCGGTCCTTCGGACCACCTCCCCCGCCAGGGGGAGGATTGAAACCCTACAGCGTCAGCGCGCAGCTTTCGCCGATGGTCGGGCGGGAGAGCACCACGCGCGACAAACCCGGAAACTGGACCTTCAGCCGCTCGGCGAAATAGAGGCACAGGCGCTCCAGCGTCGGCGTCTCCAGGCCCGGCTTGTCGTTGAGCAGGCCGTGGTCCAGCTCGGCCGCGACGGCCTTCAGGGCGACGTCCAGGGTGTCGAGGTCGGCGACCCAGCCGGCCGGCTGCATGACCCCGCGCACGCTGGCCTCGACCTTGAACGAATGGCCGTGCAGCTTGCGATAGCGGTGGTCGGCGGGACCCTGCTCAATGAAATGGGCCGCGTCGAAAAACGCGGCCTTCGTGATCTCGAAGGCGTATTCGGACATGTGACTTCTTTTGACTAGGCCTGGGAGGCTCTAGCGCGACGACCCTGTCACCAAGTCGAGCGCCTTATCCGTCAGGGCAGGCCGAGATATTTGTGTGTTTGGACGCTTAAACGCCATTGTGGGTGGGAAAGGCAATAGGCGACCGCCAATTGCGTGTTCCTGTCGCGGTCCGGGCCGTCCATCGGCTGCAGGTAGAAGCGCTCGAAATCCAGGTCCGCGAACCGCTCCGGCATGGCCTTGTCCTGCGGGTAGACCAGCTTCAGCTCCTGGCCCGAGGTCTGGACGACCGGCGCGTCGGCCTTGGGGCTGACGCAGATCCAGTCGATCCCGGCCGGAGCCTCCAGCGTGCCGTTGCTTTCCACCGCGATCTGGAAGCCGCGCGCGTGCAGAGCGGCGATCAGGGGCTCGTCCAGTTGCAGGAAGGGCTCGCCGCCGGTGCAGACCACCAGCCGATCGTCCGGCCCGCCGGTCCACTGGCTCTCGACCGCGGCGGCCAGATCCTCGGCGGTGACGAACTTGCCGCCGTTCTCGCCGTCGGTGCCCACGAAGTCGGTGTCGCAGAAGGTGCAGACCGCCTTGGCCCGGTCCTGCTCGCGGCCGCTCCACAGGTTGCAGCCGGCGAAACGGCAGAACACCGCCGCCTTGCCGGCCTGTCCGCCCTCGCCCTGCAGAGTCAGGAAGATCTCTTTGACGGAATAGGTCACGCCCCGTTCCCCCTTTGATGGGGGAAGGGTCGGGGATGGGGGTGACAGCGCGTCAGGTCGAGGCGCGAGCGGAGCCGCCGTGTCACCCCCACCCTACCCTCCCCCAGCAAGGGGGAGGGAATGATCTCGCGGATGCTCATTGAACCAGCGCCTCGCGCCCGCCCGCGTCCCACTCGGCGTAACCCTTCTCGCGCAGCTCGCAGGCCGGACACGCGCCGCAGCCGTAACCCCAGGCGTGCAGCGCGCCGCGTTCGCCCTGGTAGCAGGTGTGGCTCTCCTCGACGATCAGCCGCACCAGGTCCTCGCCGCCCAGAGTCTTGGCCAGCGCCCAGGTCTGGGCCTTGGTCAGCCACATCAGCGGGGTCTCGACCCGGAAATTCCGGTCCATGCCCAGGTTCAGGGCGCTCTGCATGGCGTCCAGGGTGTCGCGTCGACAGTCGGGATAGCCGGAGAAGTCGGTCTCGCACATGCCGCCGACCAGGGCGTCGATCCCGCGCCGGTCGGCCAGCGCCGCGGCGTAGATCAGGAACACGAGGTTGCGCCCCGGCACGAAGGTCGAGGGCAGGCCGCGCTCGGTCATCTCGATGGCGCGGTCGGCGGTCAGGGCCGACTGGGCGACGGCGCCAAAGCTCCGGATGTCGAGGACATGGTCCTCACCCAGGCGGCCGGCCCATTGCGGGAAGCGCGCGGCGACTTCGCGGCGCACGGCCTGGCGCGCCTCCATCTCGACGACGTGACGCTGGCCATAGTCGAAGCCGACGGTCTCGACGCGACCATAGCGCTCCAGCGCCCAGGCCAGGCAGACGCTGCTGTCCTGGCCGCCGGAAAACAGGACCAGGGCCGCCTGATCGGCAAGGGGGCGCTCGTGCGGGCTCATGCGAGGCGCTCGACTGGGAAGAAGGGGAACATGGGCCTTCCTCTACACGAGGCGAGGCCCGCCCGGAACCGCCCGCGCTCACGCGCCGGACGAACGTCGTGCGGCGAGCTATACTCAGACAATGAACCGAATCGAATTCTTTGGCGCGCCCGATCCATCATGCGCCAAGCTGTGCTGAACCAATGCCGCTGGCGTCGACAGGAGTTCCGTAACGTAAGCTCCAAACCGGATCTTCTAATCGGGTGGAAACTTGCGACCTTTAGGACAACAAGGCCGGATTCAAAGTGAAAAGGCGTAACATATCACTGATCACTTACGCCCACGCCAGTTGACAGTCAGAGAACGCAAGTATGCAATCTCCCAATGCTGCGAAGGGTTCGCCGTACGCCCGCGTGGTGAAAAACAGTACGGCGCCGAGGAAACATCGACGCTCGCAGGCCCACCCATAAGGCGCCGCTTGCGTCCAGGGAGGGAATTCAATGTCGCAAACTCTGCGTATGCGGAGCCTGTTGACCATGGGCGCTTCGGCGGCCGTGCTCTCGGCTCTCGCGGTCCCCGCTTTCGCCCAGCAGTCCGCCCAGCAACAGGGCGGCACGGTCATCGAGGAACTGGTCGTCACCGCCCAGAAGAAGGAAGAGGCGCTTCAGGACGTGCCGATCGCGGTCTCGGCCTTCAGCCAGGACTCGCTGGAGGCGCAGAAGATCGACGGCGGCCCCAACCTGCAGCAGGCCATTCCGAACGTCAGCTTCGCCCGCAGCAACTTCACCAACAGCTTCAACTTCCAGATCCGCGGCATCGGGGCCAAGGCCGTCGGCGCCTCGGCCGACCAGGGCGTCGGCGTCCACATGAACAACGCCCCGATGCAGTCGGGCAACCTGTTCGAGGCCGAGTTCTACGACGTCGAGCGGGTGGAAGTGCTGCGCGGGCCGCAAGGCACGCTGTATGGCCGCAACGCCACCGGCGGCGTGGTCAACGTGATCACCGCCAAGCCGGTCGACCAGTTCGAGGCCAACGTCCGGGCCGAATACGGCAACTACAACGCCATGCGCCTGCGCGGCATGGTCAATGTGCCGATCTTCGGCGACAAGCTGGCCGTGCGCCTGTCCGGCGCCACGCTGAAGCGCGACGGCTTCGTCACCAACACCTTCAACAACCACGTCGTCGACGACCGGGATCTCTATTCGACCCGCGTCCAGGTGATGTTCAATCCGACCGAGAAACTGCGCACCAACTTCCTGTGGGAACGCTTCCACGAGGACGACAACCGCGCCCGCACCGGCAAGCAGCTCTGCACCAAGGACAACGGTCCGGCCACGGTCGGCGGCGTGCCCACCGGCGCGGCGCGCGGCTTCCTGACCCAGGGCTGTCTGCCGGCCTCGCTGTACGGCTCCAGCGCCTACGGCACGGTCAACACCTCGGGCACGCTGACGGGCCTGCTGGGCAACATCTTCGGCTTCACCTCGGGCGACACGAACCTGGGCGACACCACCTCGACGAACCTGCGCGAGATCGAGACCGCGCTGGATCCGCTCTACCAGTCGTCCTCGAACGTCTACCAGTTCACCCTGAACTATGACCTGACCGACCAGCTGACGCTGACGACGATGACCGCCTACAGCAAGGGCAGCGTCTATACGAAGCAGGACTACAATCGGAACGTCTCGCCGGTGCCCTTCAACAGCACCCCGTTCACGCCGGGCGGCTTCTTCAACGACCCGCAGGTGGGCAACACCAACAAGTTCACGACGATCGACGTCTCGTCGGGCCGCTCGGAACAGTTCAGCCAGGAAATCCGCCTGCAGTCGGCCTTCGACGGCCCGCTGAACTTCAACGTCGGCGGCATCCATTTCACCTACCGGACGCTGACCGACTACTACGTGATCGGCAACTCGCTGACCCTGTCGTCGCTGGCCCTGAACTATTCCAAGACCGGCAATCCGAACTGCAATCCGGCCACCACCGCCAACTGCATCGGCATCGACGCGGCCGCCAATCCCACGGGCGACGGCCACAACTACTATGACAACCGCACGCCCTACACCCTGGTGTCGGACGCCCTGTTCGGCGAACTCTACTGGCAGGCCAACGACGACCTGAAATTCACCCTGGGCCTGCGCCAGACGCGCGACAAGAAGGCGGTCAAAAACTACTCGACCGTGCTGCTGGCCCCGGGCTACGGCCTGACCCTGAACCCGACCAACCCCGACCAGCGCGCCCGCTTCAGCGAGCTGACCGGCCGGTTCGGCTTCGACTACAAGGCCCACCTGGGCTTCACCGACGACACCCTGCTCTACGCGTTCTATTCCAAGGGCTATAAGGGCGGCGGCATCAATCCGGGCGTCCCGGCCAATTCCGTCGGCATCCGCCAGACCTTCGATCCCGAGTTCGTCAACGCCTTCGAGATCGGGACCAAGAACACCCTGCTGGGCGGCAGCCTGCTCTTCAACGCCACCGGCTTCGCCTACGACTACCAGGGCTACCAGATCTCCAAGATCGTCAACCGCACCTCGGTCAACGAGAACGTCGACGCCAAGGTCTACGGCCTGGAGCTGGAAACCATCTGGTCGCCGGTCCGCAACCTGAAGCTCAACGCCAATCTCGGCTATCTGCACACCAAGATCGGCCCGGGGGTCACCTCGATCGACACGATGAACCGGACCCAGTCCAACCCGGCCTATACGGTCGTGAAGGTGGGCCCCAACTCGTCGGCCGTCGGCGCCAACTGCGTGCTGGCCACCGCCGGCGTCGCCACCATCCTGGGCGCGGGCGCCGGGGCCACCCTGCCCTGGGCCTGCTCGGGCGCGGCGGCCTATCAGGCGTTCCTGTCGGCTCCGGCCGCCCTGGGCGGCGCGGGCCTGCCGGCCCCGACCGCGGCCTTCCTGGCCAACGCCACGGGGCTCTACAACTACGGCGCCGGCTATTCGATCGAGGGCACGGCGGCCAACCTGTCGGGCAACGAGCTGCCCAACTCGCCCCATTGGACCACCTCGGTCGGCGCCCAGTACACGTTCGAGCTATCGGGCGGCTGGTCGGCGACGCTGCGCGGCGACTACTACCGCCAGAGCAAGCAGTTCGCTCGGGTCTACAACACCGAGTACGACCGCCTGAAAGCCTGGGACAACGGCAACATCACCCTGAAGCTCGAAAAGCCCGAGTGGGGGGTGTCGATCGACGCTTATGTGAAGAACATCGGCAACAAGATCCCGATCGTCGACGCCTACACCACCGACGACAGCTCGGGCCTGTTCACCAACGTGATCACCGCCGAGCCTCGCCTCTACGGGGTGGCGATCACCAAGTCCTGGTAGCGTCCGTCCCGACACGGACGCAGAAAGGGGCGGCGGGCCACCGCCGCCCCTTTTTCGCGCCCGGAGGACGAGGCCCGCCCCGATTTACTGCCTGTGACACCGCGCGCATCGGCCGACTTAACGACTCCGCAAGGCGGTGGAGGGCAAGTTGACGCCCTTAAGGTCCTGGCGAAGTCCCGTATGGAAACGCTGTCACGTCTGCTCGATACGCGCGCACCGATCGCGCCCGGCGCGTCATGCGCCGAGGTCGCGGCGATGTTCGACGCCGATCCGACGGTGGCCGCCCTCGCCGTCGTCGAGCACGACCGGCCGCTGGGCCTGGTCTATCGCGACGTCCTGCAGGGGATGATGCGCGTCGCCGGCGAGCCGCTGGCGAACACCCCGATTTCCGAGGTCATGGACGCCACGCCACGCATCGTCACGGCCGAGACCGACAGCAGCGCCTTCGTCAATCTTCTGGCCGACAGCCCCGTGCCGGTGTTCCGCACGGCCTACGTCGCCGTCGACGCCGCCGGCCGCTATGTCGGGGTCGGCGGGCTGGCCTCGCTGCTGAACTCGCACCGTCGCCGCCAGCACGAGGCGCGCGACGCCCGCGCCCTGGTCGAGCGCATGGCCGTCGACATCGGCGCGCACCTGAACGGCGTTCTGGCCATCACCGAGCGGCTGGAGCAGCAGCGCCTGACGCCCGACGCCGCCGCCTTCGTCCGCGCCATCGGCGACACCAGCCGCGACATGAGCGAGACGGTCGGGCGCGCGATCGACCTGCACCGCTCCGCCCAGGGGCAGCTGGTCTTCAAGCCCGTTCCCACCCGCCTGCGCGACCTGGCCGACGCGGTCGAGGCCCGCTGGGCCGCCCGCGCCCAGGAGGGCGGCTCGACCCTACTGGTCTCTTACGACGGCAGCCCCGAGTGCGGTGTCGAGGTCGACGGCGAGCGCCTGCTGCAGGTGTTCGACATCCTGATCGAGAACGCGCTGGCGGCCGGCCGCGGCATGATTGAAGCGCGCCTGACGGCCCGCGCCGAGGGCGATCTGGTCCGCCTGGAAGGCCAGGTGCGCGACAACACCGCCGGCCACGCGCAGGAGCGCCTGACCCGCCTGAGCTCTCCGCTCGGTTCGGCCAGCCAGCAGGACAGCAGCGAAATGGCCCTCAGCGTGGGCCTGGCCCTGGCGCGCCGGGTCATGCGCGCCATGGGCGCTCCGCTCGTCGCCGAGGCCAACCGGGGCGCGGGCGTCACCATCGGCTTCTCGCTGACGGCCGCTCCGGCCGTCATGGTCACGCGCCAGGAAAGCGAGCTGGGCCTGGTCGCCCGCCCCGCCCACATCCTGATCGTCGACGACAACGCCACCAACCGCATGGTCGCCGAGGCGCTGTGCGACATGTTCGAGTGCACCTCCGAGCAGGCCGTCGACGGGGTCGAGGCCGTCGAAATGGCCCGGACCGGTCGCTTCGACCTGATCCTGATGGACATCAAGATGCCGCGCATGGACGGCATCGCCGCCACCCGCGCGATCCGGGAAATGGCTGGCCGCGCCGGCCGGATTCCCGTCGTCGCCCTGACCGCCAACGCCGATCCGGTCGACGTCCAGACCTATGTCGCCGCCGGCATGCAGGACGTCGTCGAAAAGCCGATCAAGCCCGAGCGGCTGGCCGTCGTGCTCAGCGCCCTGCTCAGCGACGACGACGAGGCCGAGGAAGCGGCGGCCTAGGCCGACACTCAAAGCGGCGCTTGCAGTTGATAACTCGCCTTCCTGGGCCTTGTGCCCAGGACCCATGTTGGCGGCAGGCTGAAATTCTGGGTTGAGCCGGGGCTGAACGGCCCAGGACGCTGGTCAAACTTAGCGGCTACGGAACGATGGGTCCTGGGCACGGGGCCCAGGAAGGCAGGAATTGTTTGCCGCCTTGAATATCGGTCCGTCCTAGGTCGACATTCCATGCACCGACCTCCCCCCAATCCGCCCGCGCCCGACCCGCTGGACGCGTCGCGCGCCCGCTGGATCACCCCAAGGTTGGCGGCGAATCGTGCCGCCAGGGGCTAGGTTTCGCGCCGGCGGCGGGAAGCGTGACCATCGCGACCTAACGCCGCGCCCGGCGTCCATTCGCTTCCACCGACGTCACGGTCGTGTCATTTTCACTGAACAACCGTTGGAGGCGGAAACAGATGAGCGAAGAAACCGAAGGCCGACGCCCCAACCCCGTCGACTTGCATGTCGGCGGCCGGGTGCGCATGCGTCGCAAGCTGATGGGCGTGAGCCAGGAACAGCTGGCCGACTCCCTGGGCCTGACCTTCCAGCAGGTGCAGAAGTACGAGCGCGGCGCCAATCGCGTCAGCGCCAGCAAGCTTTACGAGATCGCCAAGACCCTGCAGGTCCCGGTGTCGTTCTTCTTCGACGGCCTGGCCGATCCGATGAGCGGCGCCGAAATCGATGACGCCACCCAGCACGCCGAACGCGTGGTCCAGGAATTCCTGACCACCCCGGAGGGCCTGGAACTGGCCGAAGTGTTCCCGAAGATCGGCCGCGGCCGGGTTCGTCGCCAGGTGCTCGACCTGGTGCGCGCCATGGCCGACGACGCCGCGCGCGGCGAGGTCGCCTAAAACCTCGCGAACCGCGTCTAACGACATGGCAAGACCTCGGCCCGCTCAGCCGAGGTCTTCGTCGTTTTGGGAAATCAGCCCGTCGGGGCCTCGGCCTGGAAGGCCAGCCAGATCCGCTTGGCCATGCCGACCGCGGCCGGCGCCAACCCGCGCAGGTCGTAGGTCCGCGTGATGCGCATGCCCACCTCGCGGTCGCGTTGCCAGGCCACGGTGACCTCGTGCGCCAGCCCCGCGGCCAGGTCGACCAGCTGCACCTTGGCCGGCGGCGCGGCGCTGGACAGCATCTGCACCTTGGCGCCCTGGCTGGAAAGGTCGCGGATCAGACAGTCCCACGCGAAGGCGCCGCACAGGATCTTGCCGGATCGCTGCGTGGGGATGCGGACGTTGGTCCGCCGGTCGCTTTCCAACCCTGACGGCTGCTTCGTCATGCCGGGATAAACGCACGGCGCGGTTAATCGGCGGTGCAGAATTTAGGTTTCCGGAGGGGTGGCGACGTTCCCCGGAGCGGCTGAGATGACGCGCCATGGCGCGGCGCCAACGGGATGAAGGCGCGCGGGTTCGATCCGGGTCCCGGCGTTCGCCGGGAAGGTCGGGGTTTTGGGTGAGATCGAGGGACTACGATCGACCCGTTGGCGACCTTCGCAGGGTCGGCTAACGTCGCGCTTCAATGCTTACAAACGTAGTGCCTTTTGCAATGGCTGCGCTGTGCTTCGTAGCGGCGATGTACGCTTGTACGCGCGCCAACGCCATCGTGTCCGAGGTCGTTAGAGCGATCAATCAACAAAGCCCCGCCGAAAATCAGGAAGCGCTCTACGTTTGGTATCCCTCAAAATGGGAGCGCGTGACTACCAAATACAAGGCGCTGTTTCCCGAAGGAAAGCTGCTTAAGAAGTTCTGGGCCTACGCGGCATTTAGCGCGATTGGGATGGTTGGCGTCTTGGTTTCGCTGGCGTCCGGGGGGCATTAGCCCGCTCGCGGCAGTTTCCCACCCCCGCCTGCCGGTCACGGCGTCCGCTTCTCCGGCGTGGTCGCGCCGTGAGCCGTCGTCGCCTCAGCTCCAAGAACTGGACCTTCAGTCCTCGATGCCGAAGGCGCCTCTCGACCCGTTGCGGAACCTTCCTTCTTCAGCCCCAATGGGGTCCATGAAAGCCCTAGTCCTATTGGCCGTCATTCTTGTTCCGACGCTCGCGCCGGCTCAGGACGCCGTGTGGCGAAACCATTCCCGCGTTAGCTGTGTCAGCCTTTTCCGACAGGAGTGCATTGCCGGAACTTCGGCGTGCACACGCACTAACTCGGACGCGCGATGGGAGATCGACTTCGCTCGCAAATCCATTCGCTATGTGAACGCCAACTTCAGCGAAAGGATAGTGGCGCTGCGAGATGACAGCAGAGGTTTGTCAGAGGCGGTGCTGCTCGACAGCGGGCGATTGCTGCGTATTCACCGCCATGACGAGGACGGCGCGAAATTCGAAGCTAGCATGTTGGAAACGAACACTGGCGATACGTTTGCATTCACCCGTTTTCGCTGCCGCGCTACCAACGGAAGGGAATTCCCTAACGTCCGCTAGCCACCCCGAACAGCCCGCCGCAATGTCCGCTCTGGGCGCCGGCGGCTGGCTTTGTCGACGAAGACGGGCCAATGGGTTCGAAGACCTGCCCCCCCGTCACGCTGGGGAGGCCACCCGCTCCGGCGCCAGCGCCGCCTCGAGGTCGGCCAGGATGTCGGCGACGTCCTCCAGTCCGACCGACAGCCGCACCAGGCCTTCGGTGATCCCGGCGGCGGCGCGCTCCTCGGGGGCGTAGGTCGAATGGGTCATGCTGGCCGGGTGCTGGATCAGGGTCTCGGCGTCGCCCAGCGACACCGCGCGGCGGATCAGCGCCAGCCGGTTCATCATCGCCACTCCCGCCGCGTGGCCGCCCTTCAGTTCGAAGGCCATCATGCCGCCGCCTCCGGCCATCTGGCGCTCGGCCAGACCCCGCTGCGGGAAGCTGGCCAGTCCCGGATAGAACACCCGATCGACGGCCGGATGGGCTTCCAGCCAGCGGGCGACGGCCTCCGCGCTCTCGCCGTGCCGGGCCATGCGCAGCGACAGGGTCTTCAGGCCCCGCAGCACCAGGAAGGCGGTGAACGGCGACATCACCGCCCCGGTCATGTCCTTGACCCCCACGAGGCGCACGCGGGCCATGTCCTCGATCCCGCCGGCGGCGACGCCGCCCACCAGGTCGCCGTGGCCGCCCAGGTACTTGGTCGCCGAATGCACGACGATGTCGGCGCCCAGGCCGATGGGCCGGGTCAGCACCGGCGTGGCGTAGGTGTTGTCGACCACCACCTTGGCGCCCGCCGCGTGGGCGATGCGGCTGATCGCGGCGATGTCCACCAGGCGCATGTTCGGATTGGCTGGCGTCTCGAAATAGACGATCCGCGTCCGGTCCGAGATCGCCGTCGCCAGGGCGTCGGGGTCGGTCATGTCCACCTGACGCACCGAAACGCCAAAGCGCGTCAGGCCGTCGCGCAGGAAGGCGAAGGTGCAGCCATAGAGGGTCTGGTCGGTGATCACCTCGTCGCCGGCCCGCAGGAAACTCCACAGCACCGCCGTGATCGCCCCCATGCCCGAGGCGGTGGCCACCGCGGCCTCGGCGCCCTCCAGGCTGGCCAGCCGGCGCTCCAGGAGGTCGGTGGTCGGGTTGGAGATGCGCGAATAGAAGTGCCCTTCCCGCGTCCCGGCGAACATCTCGCCGCCGGCCTCGGCGCTCTCGAAGGCGAAGGTCGAGGTCAGGTGGACCGGCGGCGTCAGCGCCCCGTGCTCGTCGGCGGGATCATAGCCCGCATGGATCGCCCGGGTGGAAAAGCCGCCATGTTCGTTCCGCATCTGTCACTCCCTGTTGGAGCGAATGTGACGCGGGACCCTGTGCGACGGATTGCGAAGTCTGCCACAATGGGCTTTCATTTTAGCAGATTCTGCTCAAGGAGCCGCTCGTGGACGCCAAGGACCGCCAGATCATCCGCGAGCTGCAGAAGGACGGCCGCCTGACCAACCAGGACCTGGCCGAGCGCGTGAACCTGTCACCCTCCCCCTGCCTGCGCCGGGTGCGCAACCTGGAGGCGGAGGGGGTGATCACCGGCTACACGGCTTTGGTCGATCAGAAGGCCTATGGCCTGCCGATCACCGTCTTCGTCCGGGTGAGGCTGGACCGTCACGGCCAGGACCTGATCAAGGGCTTCGAGGACGCGGTGGCGCGGATCGACCAGATCCTGGACTGCTTCCTGCTGGCCGGCGGCGACGACTATCTGCTGCGGGTGATCGTCGACAGCCTGGAGGCCTATGAGGACTTCATGCGCCGCAGGCTGCACGCCATTCCGGGGATCGCCTCGATCGACACCAGCTTCGCCTATGGCGTGGTCAAGCAGACTCGCGTGTTTCCCGTAAGCGGTTGAAGTAGGCCGCAGTCTTGCTAAGCCTCACGGGAAAGTCAGTCGAAGGCTCCGCAGGTGCCGCTACGATGGACGAAATGATCGACGACGCTCCGCCACTCTCCGCGTCTCCCAGCGTGACCACCGCGCTGAGGCACGCGCCCCTGGGCATCGCGATCTTCGACAGCCAGATGCGCTACCTGGCCGCCTCGCGGCAGTACCTGACCGATCAGAACCTGCCCGCCGACCTGCCGCTGATCGGCCGCCAGCACTACGAGGTGTTCCCGGAGATCCCCCAGAAGTGGCGCGACCTGCACGCGCGGGTCATCGCCGAGGGCGTCGAGTTGCGTCACGAAGGCGACCCCTATGTCGACCGCAACGGCCGCACCGAGTGGATCCGCTGGTCGATGGCCCCCTGGCGCACGGACAGCGGAGAGATCGGCGGCCTGGTGCTCTACACCGAGGTGGTCACCGCCAATATCGAGGCCCGCCAGAAGCTGGAGGCCGCCGAGGCCCGCTATCGCGCCGTCTTCGACCAGGCCGCCATGGGCGTGGCGCGCCTGACACCGACCGGCGAGATCCTGGAGGCCAACGACAGCTTCTGCGCCCTGCTGCGCC
>NZ_DATFAV010000263.1:0-6231 GCF_035254145.1 Caulobacter sp.
CAGCGAGATCGGCGCTTTTCCCTGGCCCTGCGCCGAGACGCCGACCCACTACGTCCTGATGGGTTTCAACGAGGATCTGGACCTGGCCATGAAGCAGGCCCTGCGCCAGACGATCGACTTCATCACCGCCCGTTCCGCCCTGACGCGCGTGCAGGCCTATCAGTTCTGCTCCCTGGCCGTGGACTTCCGCGTCACCCAGACCGTCAACGGCGAGAAGGGCGTGCACGCGCTGTTGCGGAAGGGGGTGCTGTTCTAGGGTGCCGGCTTAACTCCAGGTTGCTCTTTATGGTTATCGTCCATAGCGCGAAAAATTCACTTGAGATCGATCTAGGGTTGATCGCCAATGGCCTGGCTCCAATCACGGAGCTGGGAGGCTGCTCATGTATCTCGTGGGAACCGAGGGCGACGACATCCTGGTCGGCGGCGCTGACGACGACACCATCCTGGGCCTTGGCGGCGCCGATACGCTGCAGGGCGGAGGTGGCGATGACCTGCTGATCGGCGGACCGGGGCAAGACATCCTGGATGGTGGCGGGGGTAGCGACACCGTCAGCTATGAGGACGTTGATCCGGCGGGACTGTCTGACTTCCTGCTGATCAATCTGCTTGGCCAATATGTCTCGATCATCGGACCGGGCGGCGGCCCCGTGGACACCCTGGCCTCCATCGAGAACGTCATCGGCTCTTCGGGGGCGGATTGGCTGGTCGGCACGGCGGGCGACAACCACCTCTACGGTGGCGCGGGCAACGACATCATCGAGGGCAAGGGCGGAGCCGATGTCCTGGAGGGTGGGGACGGCAAAGATCTGATCGTGACGGGCGGCATCTTCGGTGCGGCCGCGCCGGGGACGCTGATGATCGGCGGCGAGGGTGGTGACAGCATTCAGAGCGGCAACTCGAACGACACGATGTTGGGCGGCGCCGGGGATGATTATCTCAGTGTCCAGAACTACGTCACCAACCGCGTCATTGACGGCGGAACGGGGATCGACGCTCTAGGCTTCGATACCGGCGCCTTTGCTGGGTTCGCTAGTGGCGTCCTCTTCGATCTGAGCACGACAATGTCCCAGACCGTGGCTCCGGGCGTCGTCGTGACTGTGACAAATGTCGAAAACATCTATGGTTCGAACGGCGATGACACACTGATCGGCGACGCCAACGCCAACTTGTTCAGAGGGTATCTGGGCAATGACACATTGTACGGCGGCGATGGCGACGATGTGCTCGAAGGTGGATTAGGCAACAACCTCATTGATGGCGGCGCGGGAGTCGATACGGCTACCTACGCGACTTCAGCCAACGGTCAGGTTTTGTCCAGCATGGTCAACCTGCTGACCGGCGCGGCCTCGTTCGTTGGCGACGATAGTTCGGTGTATGCGGACATCCTGATCGGGATCGAGAACGTCATCGGCTCGATCGGCGCTGACGTGATCGTCGGGGACGCCAATAACAATTTCATCCGTGGCGAAGCCGGGGCTGATACGATCCAGGGCGGAGCGGGGCAAGATCTGCTGGACGGCGGCGGTGGCGCCGACACCTTCGTCTTCCAGGCTGGCGACAGCGAGTTCTCCACGTCCGACACCATCTTGTTCTTCGTCAGCGAGGATCGCATCCAGTTCCTCGACGGCCCGGCCGGCTCGACGACCAACTATGTCGAGCTCGATGCATTCGACTCCATGGCGGTGCAGGCGCTCTTCGCGGGCGAGGGCGCACGTTATGTGGCGGTACAGGCAGGGACGAGCGTGTATCTCTATGCCGATCTTGGCGACGAAGGGACCAGCTACGACCAGGTTATCATCCTGGCCGGAAGCAGCCTGATGGGGATCGACGCCGGTTCGATCCTCGGGCTCTAGCTTAGCCTTCCGCAACCTCTATCGCGTCCCCACGTTGACGTTGAGTCGGTGTGGGGGCGCATCGCTTCGGCCGGACTTCCGGCGCCCTTTCAACGAGGCGAGCCGGAGCCATCGGAGGGAAGCGTATGAGATCGATTCTGCCTGTCGCGGCCCTGCTCGCGTTGGCCGCCTGCTCGCCCCAGCCGTCGGACAAGAAGGCCGAGGCTCCGCCTCTGGTCGCCGCGCCGCCGGTGGCCGCGCTGAAGCCGCCGAAGGCCGACATCCCGGCCGGCGACTATGTGCTGGACAAGCACCATGCGACGCTCGTCTTCCGTGTCAGCCACCTCGGCTTTTCGAACTACACGGCCGCCTTCGCCAATTTCGACGCCAAGCTCCGCTTCGACCAGAACAACGCGGCCGTCAGCGCGCTGGAGGCGACGATCGATCCGAAGTCGCTGACGTTGCCGGCGCCGCCCGAAGGGTTCGTGGAGGAATTGACCGGGCCGCATTGGCTGAACACGGCGACCTATCCGTCGATCACCTTCCACTCGACCAAGGTCGAGGTGACGGGACCCGACACGGGCAAGGTCACTGGCGACCTGACCCTGCACGGCGTCACCAAGCCGGTGGTTCTGGATGTGACCTATAACGGCGGCTATGCCGGCCATCCGATGGATCCGCACGCCCGCGTCGGCTTCTCGGCCAAGGGAACGTTCAAGCGGTCCGATTTCGGGATCGCCTATGGCGTGCCCGCGCCGGGCACGACCATGGGCGTCAGCGACGAGGTCCAGGTGCAGATCGAGGCCGAGTTCACGGGGCCGCCGCTGGTGGCCGCGCCGCCGGCGGCTTCCTAAACTAGTCGCCGATCGAAACGCAGCCGGCGCACGCCTCCGCAGCCGCCACGTAGGCGGGCCAGGCCTCGCGCCGCCGCAACAGGTCTTCCGCGCGTTCGTGGAAGGTCACCGCGCGATCCAAGCCGGCGAAGATGACGCGGCGTGGCTCGCGATCGGCGAATTCGATGCGGACCGCCGTGTAGAAGCCGACGCCAGGCTCGATGACTGCCGCCACGGCGATCATCGCGCGCCGCGCGTGAGGTAGCCTTCGAGCAGGGCCAGGGCGTGTTCCAGGCGGGCCTTGCGCCATTCCGGAGCGCTCATGTCGGTGTCCAGCGTGGCCGACAGCGAATAGCCGTTGGCCAGGTGGAAGCGGCTCATGGCCGCGATGGTCACATAGATCTGCACGGGGTCGAGATCGGGACCGAACAGGCCCTGGTCCTGGCCGCTCTTGATCAGCCGCTCGATCGTGCGGCGCAGAGGGAAGGCCGTCTCGGTAACCACCCGTGACTGGGCGGCGAACTTGCCGTGCTGCAGGTTCTCGTTGCGCAGCAGGCCCTCGAAGCGCGGGTTCTTCTCGAAATAGTCGAAGGTGAAACGCTGGAGTTCGAGGAAGCCCTCGAGCGGCTTGTCGAAGTCGATCTTCAGCTCGGCCTCGCGAGCCCGCAGGTCCATGTAGGCGCTTTCGAGGACGGCCATGTACAGGCCCTTCTTGTCCCCGAAGTAGTGGTACAGCATCCGGATGTTGCACTTGGCGGCCTTGACGATCTTCTCGATCCGGGCTCCCGCGAAGCCGGCCTGGGCGAACTCCTTCAGGGCCGCGGCGAGGATCGCCTTGCGGGTCCGCTCGGCGTTGCGCTTGCGCGGGGCGGTCTCGGCTTCGGCCTTGGCGTTCGCGTCCAGGACGGCGTCGGTCACGGGATCTTGGCTCCCTGTTTGATCCAGGCGCCCAACCGGGCCCGCTCCTCTTCGGTCATGCCGGTCTCGTTGCCAAGGGGCATGCTGGTCGAAACCACAGCGCGCTCGTAGATTTTCGGGGAATAGGTCTTGATGTGCTCCGGCGTGTCGAAGGTCGCCCCCAGCGGCGGCGCCGAGAAGCCGTCGTGGGTCGGGCTGGCGCTGTGGCACATGACGCAGTGCTTCTGGACAATCGCCTGGGCCGTCGAGAACGGGACCTCGCCTCTCACCTGAACGGCGTCCTTGGGCTTGGTGCTGGCCACGACCGTGGCGGCGAAGACCAGCATGGCGCCATAGAACAGGAAGTCGTGCCGGATCTGGCCCAGGCTCTTGAGCAGGAAGAACTGGCGGATCGACACCCCGCCGGCGCTGATCATCGCCAGCAGCAGCCACGACAGGGGATGGCCGGTGACCAGCGGATAGTGGTTGCTGATCATGATGAAGATGACCGGCAGGGTCATGTAGGTGTTGTGCACCGACCGCTGCTTGCCCATCGCGCCGAGGCGCGGATCGACCTCTCGGCCCGCCAGCATGTCGGCGACGATCCGGCGCTGGTTGGGAATGATCACCAGGAAGACGTTGGCGACCATGGCCGTGCCGATGATCGCGCCCACATGGATGAAGGCCCCGCGGTCGCTGAACAGCTTGGACAGCGCCCAGGCCGCCGCCGTCAGAGCGCCGAACCATACGACGCCGAACAGCTTCCCGTTCCTGCCCAGCGGCGAGCGGCAAAGCGTCTCGTAGACCGCCAGCCCGCCGAAGATGAAGGCCAGGCCGGTGGCGATGGCGGCCGGCTGGCTGAACGAGTGCTTGGCGGCGTCGATCAGATAGACCGGGGCCTGCCAGTAGTAGAGGACGATCAGCAGGGCGAAACCCGACAGCCAGGTGGTGTAGGCCTCCCATTTGAACCAGTGCAGGTGGTCGGGCATGTGCGCCGGGGCGACCATGTACTTCTGCGAATGGTAGAAGCCGCCGCCGTGCACGGCCCATAGCTCGCCCTTGACGCCGTCCTTGGGCGGATGGGGGGCACGCAGGTTGTTGTCCAGCCAGACGAAGTAGAACGACGCGCCGATCCACGCCACGCCGGCGATCACGTGCAGCCAGCGGAGCGCTAGGTTCAGCCAGCCGGGAAGGTCGTAGTCCATCTATTCGGTCACCGCGTCGAGCAGCCGGAGCTTGGAGATCAGGCCGATCTGAGTGATCGCCTCGGCGATCTCGGCCTGCTCGTCGTTGGCGGCGCGGGCCTCCATGGCCCGAAGGATCGAGGCCTTGTCGTTCAAGCGCACGCAGATGATGAAGGGAAAGCCGAAGCGCGCGGCGTAGGCGGCGTTCAGCTGGTGGAAGCGGGTGAACTCCTCCAGCGTCAGCTTGTCGAGGCCGGCGCTGGCCTGCTCGGCGTTGCTTTCGGCGGTCAGCGCCTTGGCGATCGCGGCCTTGCCGGCCAGCTCGGGGTGGGCGCGGATGAGCGCGAGCTTGTCGGCGGTGGTCGCCGCGTCCAGGACGGCCATCATCGCGCCGTGCAGAGCCTCGACGCTGGCGAACGGACGGTCGTTCCAGGCGCGTTCGACGACCCACGGCGACAGCTCGAAGGCGAACCCGAGGGCGGTGGTGAAGCCCGTCTGATTCATGCTGTTCAGCCGAGCCAGGGTCAGGGGCGGTGCGCCGCTCATGTCTTGGCCTTCTGGTTTGGGGCCTCGTACGGATGAGTCGCGATCCAGTGACGGGCGATGTCGATGCGCCTGGCCACCCAGACGCGCTCATGATGGGTGATGTAATCCAGGAACCGCCGCAGCGCGCCGATGCGGCCCGGCTTGCCGACCACGCGGCAATGCAGGCCGACGCTCATCATCTTCGGCGCGGTCTCGCCCTCCAGGTAAAGCGCGTCGAAGGCGTCGCGCAGGTAGGTGAAGAACTGCTCGCCGGTGTTGAAGCCCTGGGCCGCCGTGAAGCGCATGTCGTTGGCTTCCAGCGTGTAGGGCACGATCAGCTGCGGCCGGCCGTGCTGGTCGTCCCAGTAGGGCAGGTCGTCGGCATAGCTGTCGGCGTCGTAGACGAAGCCGCCTTCCTGGGCGACCAGCCGGGCGGTGTTGGGGCTGGTGCGGCCCTGATACCAGCCCAGCGGCCGCTCGCCGGTCAGGCGTGTCTGGATCTCGATGGCCCGCTGGATGTGCTCCAGCTCCTGGTCGGGCGTGAAGTGCTGGTAGTCGATCCAGCGATAGCCGTGGCTGGCGATCTCCCAGCCGGACGTCATCATCGCCTCGACGGCGTCGGGGTGGCGTTCCATGGCCTGAGCGACGCCGAACACGGTCAGCGGCAGACCAAACTCCTCGAACAGCCGCCGGATGCGCCAGAAGCCGGCGCGCGAGCCATATTCGTAGAGGCTCTCCATCGACATGTGCCGCATGTCCGGGATGGGCTGGGCGCCGATCATTTCCGACAGGAAGAACTCGGAGACGGGATCGCCATGCAGGACCGACCGCTCGGCGCCTTCCTCGTAGTTCAGGACGAACTGCACGGCCACGCGCGCATCGTTCGGCCACCGAGCATGCGGCGGATGCTCGCCGTAGCCGACGAGGTCGCGGGGATAGGTCATCGGTAAATCCTCCCCC
>NZ_DATFAV010000264.1:0-4400 GCF_035254145.1 Caulobacter sp.
AGGTCAGTCTCGATGGCCCGTCCCTGCCCCTGGCCCCGAACGCGGCCGTCGCATTGGCCATGATCTTCCATGAGCTGGCGACCAACGCCTCCAAATACGGGGCACTCTCGCGCGAGACCGGCCGTGTCAGCGTCACCTGGAATCAGGAGGCCCGCACCCGGCTGGTCATCCGATGGCGTGAACAGGGAGGTCCCGCGGTGTCCTCGCCCCAGCGCACGGGCTTTGGTTCACGCCTGATCGCCGCCAGCCTCAAGGGCGAGCTGGCCGGATCGGCCGAGTTCGACTACGCGCCCGAGGGGCTGACCTGCGTGCTGACCATCCTGGCGACCACCCGGGGCGCCTAAAGCCCGCGCGCGTGCATGACCGATCGTCGCAGCGCCTTGTTGTCGCCTTGGCTTGGCCACGGGCGACCTGCAATAGAGGCGGGGTCGTAGGGGAGTTTTTCGCGATGAGCCTTTCTTTCCTGATCGGAGCCATCCTGGGTTCTGGCCTGTTCATCGCGCTGGGGCGCGCGCCGGCCCAGAAGCTGATCGCCCTCGTTCAGGAACGCATGCGCGGGAACTAACGGCGCCGTTGGGTCTTGATTGGACAGGGTCGCGCAGGGCGACCGTTCATGGAGTCCCTACGATGTCCATTCTCGCCTGGCTTCTTCTCGGCCTGATCGCAGGCTTCATCGCCAGCAAGCTCGTCAATCGCTCCGGCAGCGGCGTCCTGCTGGATATCGTACTCGGCATCGTCGGCGCCTTCGTCGGCGGCTGGCTGTTCAACCAGTTCGGCAACAGCGGCGTTTCGGGCTTCAACCTCTACAGCCTGCTGGTGGCCACCATCGGCGCGATCGTCGTGCTGGCGATCTACCACCTGATCTTCGGCCGCCGCGCCCTTTAGCGCGGAGGTCCGACGGCGGGCCCTCCGCGGCCCGCCGCTGATCCCTCAGATCTCTTCCTTCAGAAGATCGTCCACCAGATCCCCGATCCACGGGTTGCGAGCCCGCTTGAGACGCTCGGCGTGGTAGATGTGGGCTAGATCCGCGTAGGCGCGGTCGAAATCGTCGTTCAGGATCACGTAGTCGAACAGCTCCCACGCCGCGACCTCGTCCTTGGCGCGAGACAGGCGGCGGTGGATGACGTCCTCGCTGTCCTGGCTGCGCGTGTGCAGCCGCCGGCTCATCTCGGCCAGCGACGGCGGCAGGATGTAGACCAGCACGCTGTCCTGCCCCGCCTGGGCGTGGACCTTCATGGCGCCCTGGAAGTCGATGTCGAACAGGGCGCTCTCGCCGCGCTCCAGGGCCTCCATGATCGGGGGACGCGGACTGCCGTAGTAGTTTCCGTAGACCTCGGCCCACTCCAGGAAGGCGTCCTGGTCGATCATCTCCTGGAACGTCTCGCGGCTGACGAAATGATAGTCGCGGCCGTCGTGCTCGCCCGGACGCGGCTCGCGCGTCGTGGCGCTGATCGACAGGTGCAGGTCGTTGTGGTCGGACACCAGGCGGCGGGTCAGCGAGGTCTTGCCCACGCCCGACGGCGCGACGACCATCAGGAGCAGACCGCGATGAGGATGATGGGGTTTATTCAACGTTCTGGACCTGCTCGCGGAACTGCTCGATCACGGCCTTGAGCTCCAGACCGATCGCGGTCAGGGCGGTCAGGGCCGATTTCGAACAGAGGGTATTGGATTCTCGCATGAATTCCTGCGAGAGGAAGTCGAGTCTACGCCCCGACGCGCCCTCGCCCACAAGCAAGACCCGCGCGGCGACGACATGGCTGGCCAGGCGATCGAGCTCCTCGCGCACATCGGCCTTCACGGCCTGGGCGGCCGCTTCCTGGACGATGCGCTCCTCGCTGGCGCCCTCGCCGACCAGTTCGGCCATGCGGCGGGCGAAGCGCTCCTTCAGCACCGTTGGCTGGCCAGCGGCCTCGCCTTCGGCCTGGCGGTTCAGGTCCTCGATCCGGTCGACCAGGCCGTGCAGCACCGGGGTCAGGGCCGCCCCCTCCTCGAGCCGCGCCGTCTTCAGCCGGTCCAGCGCCTGGGCGATCGAGGCCGCCATGGCCGCCTCGATGGCGGCGCGGGTCTCGGCGTCGTCCTCGTCCTCGCGCGCCTCGATGACGCCCTTCAGCGCCAACAGGCCGTCCAGGGCGGGCTTGGCGACCATGCCGGTGGCGACATAGGGGCCGCCGGCGGTCAGGTAGCGTTCAAGCACCTGGATGTTGACGCGGGTCTCGCCCACCGTCTCCAGGCGCTTGGCCTGGACGCCGAGCGTCAGCTGGCCGCGCTGGAAGCGGGCCTGGGCGCCGTCGCGGGCGGCGCGCTCCAGCCCCTCGAAGCCCGGCGGGCCGCGAAAGCGGGTCTCCAGGTTGCGGCCGTTGACGCTGCGCGCCTCGACGGCCCAGGTCCAGGCCCCGTGGGCGCCCTCGACGCGGGCGAAGCCGGTCATTCCGGACAGGGGCATGGGCTCAGCCCCCCGTCTTTGCGGCGCGCTGGCGCTCGATCTCGCGCCACTTGGCGACGTTGGCGTTGTGCTGCTCCAGGGTCGAGGCGAACACGTGTCCGCCCGTGCCGTCGGCGACGAAGTAGAGGTCGCCGGTCTTGGCTGGATTGAGCACGGCCGCCAGGGCCGCCCGGCCCGGATTGGCGATCGGCGTCGGCGGCAGGCCGGCGATCAGATAGGTGTTGTAGGGCGTTGGGCGCTGCAGCTCCGACAGGCGGATGCCCCGGCCCAGCGGTCGCCCGCGCGAGATGCCGTAGATGATGGTCGGGTCCGAGCCCAGGCGCATGCCCGTCCGCAGGCGGTTGACGAACACGGCCGCCACGCGGGGACGCTCCGAGGCCAGCCCCGTCTCCTTCTCCACGATCGAGGCCAGCGTCACCGCCTCCTCCTTGGAGCTGAACGGCAGGCCGGGCTGACGATTGGCCCAGAGCTCGTTCAGGACGGCGTCGCGGTCGTCCATCATGCGCTGCAGGACGGCGGCGCGGTCCTCGCCGCGCTGAACCTCATAGGTCTCGGGCAGGATCGCGCCTTCCGGCGGCGTGGGGGCGTCGCCCGCCAGCACGTCGGATCCGTTCAGGATGTCCATCACCATGTCCGAGGTCAGGCCCTCGGGAATGGTGATCCAGTGGCGCACGATGCGGCCGTGACGGATGGCGTCCAGCACGGCGGCCATCGAGGCGCGAGTCTTGAACTCGTACTCCCCGGCCTTCAGCGTCCGCGCCGCGCCGGTCAGCTTGGCGGCGGTCATGAAGAGCGAGGACGAGCCGATGACGCCGCCCTGCTCGAGGCTGGCGGCGATCTCCGGCAGGCTGGCGCCCTTGCGCAGAACGACCGTCGTCTTGTCCCCCGTCGGCGCCGAAGGGCCCGGACCTTGGTAGACCCACAAAGCGGCCAGGAGGACCACGACGCCGACCGCCGCGAAGGTGGCGACGGCGCCGAACAGGCCCCGCGTCAGTCGGCGGGCGGCCGAGGCGGTTTCCCGCCGGGAGGACTTGCCCCGCGCCGGCTTGCGGCGGGGAGACGACGGCTTCTTGCTCACGAGACCTTCTTGAACACGACGCAGGCGTTGGTGCCGCCGAAGCCGAAGCTGTTGGACACGGCCACGTCGATCTTGTGCGGCACGGCCTTGTTCGGAGCCAGGTTCATGGCGACGTGGACGTCGGGATTGTCCAGGTTGATGGTCGGCGGCGCGATCTGGTCGCGGATCGCCAGGATCGAGAAGATCCCCTCGATCGCGCCGGCCGCGCCCAGGAGGTGCCCGGTCATCGACTTGGTCGAGGACATGATGACGTTCTTGGCGTGGTCGCCCAGGAAGCGTTCCACCGCGCCGGCCTCGAGGCCGTCAGCCATGGTCGAGGTGCCGTGGGCGTTGACGTAGTCGATGTCCGAGGGCTTGAGGCCCGCGTCCTTGACCGCCGCCTGCAGCGCGCGGAAGCCGCCTTCGCCGTCTTCCGACGGGGCGGTGATGTGGTGGGCGTCGCCCGACAGGCCATAGCCGACGACCTCGGCGTAGATCTTGGCGCCGCGCGCCTTGGCGTGCTCGTACTCTTCCAGCACCAGAGCGCCGGCGCCCTCGCCCATGACGAAGCCGTCACGGTCCTTGTCATAGGGGCGCGAAGCCTTTTCGGGCGTATCGTTCCAGTCGGTGGAGACGGCGCGGCAGGCGATGAAACCGGCGATGCCGACCTTGCAGACGGCGGCTTCCGCGCCGCCGGCGATCATCACGTCCGCGTCGCCGTACTTGATCAGGCGCATGGCGTCGCCGATGGCGTGGGCGCCGGTGGCGCAGGCCGTCACGACCGCGTGGTTGGGCCCCTTGAAGCCGTACTTGATCGAGACCTGGCCCGAGATCAGGTTGATCAGGGCCGAGGAGATGAAGAACGGGCTGACCCGACGCGGGCCCTTGGCTTCCAGC
>NZ_DATFAV010000265.1:0-6408 GCF_035254145.1 Caulobacter sp.
CGGCGTCACCCCGGGTAAGGGCGGTCAAACGCACATCGGCCTGCCGGTGTTCGACACCGTCGGCGAAGCCAAGGAAGCCACCGGCGCCGACGCCTCGGTGATCTACGTCCCGCCGCCCTTCGCGGCCGACTCGATCCTGGAAGCCATCGAAGCCGAGATCCCGCTGATCGTCTGCATCACCGAAGGCATCCCGGTGCTGGACATGGTCAAGGTCAAGAAGGCCCTGCAGGGTTCGCGTTCGCGCCTGATCGGCCCGAACTGCCCCGGCGTCCTGACGCCTGGTGAGTGCAAGATCGGCATCATGCCGGGCTCGATCTTCTCGAAGGGTTCGGTCGGCGTCGTGTCGCGCTCGGGCACCCTGACCTATGAAGCCGTGTTCCAGACCACCAACGCGGGCCTGGGCCAGACGACGGCCGTCGGCATCGGCGGCGACCCGGTCAAGGGCACCGAGTTCATCGACGTCCTGGAAATGTTCCTGGCCGACGAAGCCACCAAGTCGATCGTCATGATCGGCGAAATCGGCGGCGCGGCCGAAGAAGAAGCGGCTCAATTCCTGAAGGACGAAGCCAAGCGCGGCCGTAAGAAGCCCATGGTCGGCTTCATCGCCGGTCGCACGGCTCCTCCCGGTCGTCACATGGGCCACGCCGGCGCGATCGTGTCGGGCGGCAAGGGCGGCGCCGAGGACAAGATCGCGGCGATGGAAGAGGCGGGCATCCGCGTCTCGCCGTCGCCGGCCAAGCTGGGCGAAACCCTGCTTGAGGTCCTGAAGGGCTAACTAGAACACCGAAACCCCGCCCCGCGCGGGGCCCAGGTTTTTTGCGACCGCCAGTCGACGATCCGAAAAAATCACCTGGGCCCTGTCGCGCGACGGGCGCCCGGCGATGAAGAGACTATATTTACGACCCATGGGTTACGGGGCGTAAACGGATCTTAAGGCGAAGACGATGGCGGACGACGCAGGCATCATCAATCAGGTCTTGACCGAGACCTCCTTCCTCTACGGCGCCAACGCGGCCTTCGTGGAGGATCTCTATGCCCAGTGGGCGGAGAATCCCGGCTCGGTCGAGCCCTCATGGAACGCCTTCTTCGCGAGCCTCGCCGAGCAGGCCGACCAGGTTAAGCGCGCCGCGCAGGACCCGGCCTGGACGCCCAAGAAGGTGCCGTCCGTCCGTCCGGACTGGCTGTCGGCCCTGGACGGTCAATGGGCCAGCGTCGCCCCCGCCGTCGAAGCCAAGATCGCCAAGGCCGTCGAGGGCAAGGCCCCCGGCGCCTCGTCCGAGGCCGTCCGCGCCGCCACGCTGGACAGCCTGCGCGCCATCATGATGATCCGGGCTTACCGGATGCGCGGCCACCTCGCCGCCAACCTCGATCCGCTGGGCCTGGAGCCGCCGAAGCCGGCCCCGGAACTGGATCCGGCCACCTACGGCTTCTCCGAGGCCGACTACGATCGCCCGATCTTCCTCGACTTCGTGCTCGGCATCGAGACCGCCACGATCCGCGAGATGCTCGACATCCTGCGCCGCACCTACTGCGGCAATGTCGGCGTGCAGTACATGCACATCTCCGACCCGGCCGAGAAGGCCTGGCTGCAGGAGCGCATCGAAGGTCGGGATAAAGAGATTAGTTTCACCAAGGAGGGCAAGGTCGCCATCCTGAAGAAGCTGATCGAGGCCGAGGGCTTCGAACGCTTCCTGCACAAGCGCTTCCCCGGCACCAAGCGGTTTGGCCTGGACGGCGGCGAGGCCATGGTCCCGGCCATGGAGCAGATCATCAAGCGCGGCGGCGCGCTGGGCGTGAAGGATATCGTCCTGGGCATGCCGCACCGCGGTCGCCTGAACGTGCTGGCCGCCGTGATGGGTAAGCCCTACCACGTCATCTTCCACGAATTCCAAGGCGGCTCGTCGGTGCCCTCGGACGTCGAGGGC
The DNA here is from genome assembly GCF_035254145.1 of Caulobacter sp. GTDB lineage: Bacteria > Pseudomonadota > Alphaproteobacteria > Caulobacterales > Caulobacteraceae > Caulobacter. The sequence goes on from NZ_DATFAV010000265.1 coordinate 1,926, forward strand.
TCGGGCGACGTGAAGTATCACATGGGCGCCTCGTCGGACCGTGAGTTCGACGACAACAAGGTCCACCTGTCGCTGACGGCCAACCCCTCGCACCTAGAAATCGTCAACCCGGTGGTGATCGGCAAGGCCCGCGCCAAGCAGGCCTTCCTGCTGCGCGAGACGCCGGACGCGGGCCGCGGCCACGTGCTGCCGCTGCTGCTGCATGGCGACGCCGCGTTCGCCGGCCAAGGCGTGGTGGCCGAGTGCTTCACCCTGTCGGGCCTGAAGGGCTACCGCACGGGCGGCACCATCCACTTCATCGTCAACAACCAGATCGGCTTCACGACCAGCCCGCGCTACTCGCGCAGCTCGCCCTATCCCAGCGACATGGCGCTGATGGTCGAGGCCCCGATCTTCCACGTGAACGGCGACGATCCGGAAGCGGTCGTTTACGCCTCGAAGGTCGCGACCGAGTACCGGCAGAAGTTCGGTAAGGACGTCGTCATCGACATGGTCTGCTACCGCCGCTTCGGTCACAACGAAGGCGACGATCCGACCATGACGTCGCCGCTGATGTACGCGAAGATCAAGGGTCACCCGCCGACCCGCGAGCTCTACGCCAACCGCCTGATCGGCGCGGGCGTGATCTCCCAGGCCGAATCCGACGCCTGGGTCACCGAGTTCGAGACCTTCCTCGACAAGGAATTCGACGCCGGCAAGAGCTACAAGCCCAACAAGGCTGACTGGCTGGACGGCAAGTGGGCCGGCCTGACCCTGCCGGGCGACGAGGATCGCCGTGGCAAGACGGCCTTCCCGAAGACCCGTCTGCTGGAACTGGGCCGCCAGATCACCACGATCCCGGACCGCATCAACGCCCACAAGACCGTCAAGCGCGCGATCGAGAACCGCCGGGACGCGTTCGAAAAGGGCGAAGGCATCGACTGGGGCGCCGCCGAGCACCTGGCCTTCGCCACCCTGCTCGACGAGGGTATCCCGGTGCGCCTGTCGGGCCAGGACTCGGTGCGCGGCACCTTCACCCAGCGTCACTCGGACATCGTCGATCAGACGACCGAGGAACATTACACGCCGCTGAACAACATCCGCGCCGGCCAGGCCAACTACGAAGTGATCGACTCGGCCCTGTCGGAGGAGGCGGTGCTGGGCTTCGAATACGGCTTCTCGCTGGCCGATCCGAACACCCTGACCCTGTGGGAAGGCCAGTTCGGCGACTTCGTGAACGGCGCCCAGGTGGTGATCGACCAGTTCATCAGCTCGGGCGAGCGCAAGTGGCTGCGGATGAGCGGCCTCGTGATGCTGCTGCCGCACGGTTATGAAGGCCAGGGCCCCGAGCACAGCTCGGCGCGCCTGGAGCGCTTCCTGCAGTCGTGCGCGGAAGACAACATGCAGGTCGTCAACTGCACGACGCCGGCCAACTACTTCCACGCCCTGCGCCGACAGATGCACCGCGAGTTCCGCAAGCCGCTGATCGTCATGGCCCCCAAGAGCCTGCTGCGCCACAAGCGCGCCGTCTCGAACCTGGCGGACTTCGCCGAGGGCTCGGCCTTCCACCGCGTGATGGTGGACGGCGCCGAGGCCGGCTGCGACGTCGGCGGGATCACGCTGAAGAGCGACGACAAGATCAAGCGCGTCATCCTGTGCTCGGGCAAGGTCTACTTCGACCTGGTCGACCAGCGCGCCAAGACCGGCCGCGACGACGTCTATCTGCTGCGCCTGGAGCAGTTCTATCCGTGGCCGATGAAGTCGCTGATGAGCGTGCTCGGAAGGTTCAAGAACGCCGACCTGGTCTGGTGCCAGGAAGAGCCCAAGAACATGGGCGGCTGGACCTTCGTCGATCCGTGGCTGGAGCTGACCTTGGACAAGCTGGACATCAAGGCCAAGCGCGCCCGCTATGTGGGTCGTCCGGCCTCGGCCTCCACGGCCGCTGGCCTGATGAGCCGCCACCTGAAAGAACTCGAGACCTTCCTCAACGAGGCCTTCGCGTAATCGCGAGCGCCACGCGCTAGTATCCGCCGGACCAAACAAGAGAGACATCGGAAAGCCCCATGGCCGACATCATGACCCCCGCCCTCGGCGAATCCGTCACGGAAGCGACGGTCGCCCGCTGGACCAAGAAGGCCGGGGAGGCCGTGAAGAAGGACGAGATCCTCGTCGAGCTGGAGACCGACAAGGTCAGCCTCGAAGTGGCCTCGCCCGCTGACGGCGTGCTCTCGGCCATCGGCGCCGAGGAAGGCGCGACGGTCGTTCCGGGCACGATCCTGGGCGTGGTGACCGAAGGCGCGACCGCCTCGGCCGCTCCGGCCGCGGCTGCGCCGAAGGCTGCTGAAGCGCCGAAGCCGGCTCCCGCGCCGACCCCGGCTCCGGTCGCCGCCGTGGCTCCGGCGGCCGCGCCGGTCAGCCCGGCCCCGGCCCGCATCGCCGCCGAGAGCGGCCTGGACCTCTCGAAGGTCGCCGGCACCGGCAAGGACGGCCGCGTGACCAAGGGCGACGCCCTGGCCGCCCTGGAAGCCCGCGCCTCGGCGCCGGCCCCGGCCGCCGCTCCGGCCGCGCCGCGCGCCCTGCACGAGCGCGAGGAGCGCGTGAAGATGACGCGCCTGCGTCAGACGATCGCCCGCCGCCTGAAGGAAGCCCAGAACACGGCCGCCATGCTGACGACCTTCAACGAGGTTGACATGACGGCGGTCATGGCGCTGCGCGCTCAGTACAAGGACGTCTTCGAAAAGCGCCACGGCGTGAAGCTGGGCTTCATGTCCTTCTTCACCAAGGCGGTCGTCGCCGCCCTGAAGGCGGTGCCGGACGTCAACGCCGAGATCGACGGCGCGGACATCGTCTACAAGAACCACTACGACATCGGCGTCGCCGTCGGCACCGACAAGGGTCTGGTGGTTCCGGTCGTTCGTGACGCCGACGTCCTGAACCTGGCCGAGATCGAAAAGGCCATCGGCGCCCTGGGCAAGAAGGCCCGCGACGGCCAGCTGTCCATCGAGGACATGCAAGGCGGCACCTTCACGATCACCAACGGCGGCATCTACGGTTCGCTGATGTCGACGCCGATCCTGAACGCCCCGCAATCGGGCATCCTGGGCATGCACGCCATCAAGGAGCGTCCGATGGTGGTGGGCGGCAAGATCGAGATCCGCCCGATGATGTACCTGGCCCTGTCCTACGACCACCGCGTCGTCGACGGCGCCGGCGCCGTGACCTTCCTGGTCAAGGTCAAGGAAGCTCTGGAAGACCCGCAGCGCCTGCTGCTGGACCTCTAGCAAACTCAGAGAAGCCCGCCCTCACCGGCGGGCTTCTTCGCTTCCGGCCCCGCGCGCCGCGCGTCGGGGCCGTTTTGCTTTCTACGGACCGGTGCGATGGCCAAGGACACGCTCTATCTGCTGAACACCAGCTTCGAGAAGGACGGCGCGCTCCGCTTCTGTCCCGACTGCGCGATGATGGAGGGGTATCTCGCGACCTTTCCGCAGCTGCGCGACATGCTCGACATCGTCCGAGTGGACTATCCTCGCCCGCGCCCGGCCCTCGTCGATCGCCTGGGCGAGGCCCATCAGAACGCTCCGACCCTGATCCTGGCGGCCCCCTCGGCCGACGCCGGTCCGCATGGCGAGATCCAGTCGGCCAACGGCTTGTCGTTCCTGACCGACGCGCGACCGATCACGCGCTGGCTGGCGGCCAGATATGGACTGGCGGCCCCCCTCTAACGACTGGCCCGCAACACCGCGTCGCCCAGCGCCGCATAGTCGCCGTTGAAGTGGTGGCCGCCGGGCAGGCGAATCTTGGCGACCATGCCGTCGGGCAGGTCGGGACAGATGTCGCGCCGCTCCCTGTCGCCATAGACGCAGGTGACCTTGACGTCCTTGAGCGCGGCGATCACCGGCGCCACCGGAAAGGCGTCGCGCGGCGCGAGGTTCAGCCAACTGACGGGATGGAAACGCAGGTCGCCCTCGGGACCCGCGCCGATCAGCACCACATGATCCACCTGGGCGCGGAGCTCGGGCGGCAGGCGGGGGATGATCGCGGGCAGGGCGTCGGCGCCGAACGAGTAGCCGATCAGCACCACCCGGTTGCGCCCCCAGGCGCGTTCATACGTCCGCAGGCTGGCGGCCAGGTCCGAGGCGACCTCGTCGGGCGTGCGGTCGCGGCGGAAATAGGCGAGGGAATTGATCCCGACGGTCGGCACCCCGTTGTCCGCCAGGCGCCGCGCCAGCTGCTGGTCGAGCGGCCCCCAGCCGCCGTCGCCGGAATAGAGCACCGCCAAGGTGTCGCCGCCGCGGGCGCTCGGGACCACGATGGGGCCGGTCCCGGCCGGCGCGGGGCGCGCGAAGACGGCGGTGATAGCGACGGCCGCCAGGGCGGCGAAAAGAGGTGCGCGCAGCTTCATGCCCCTAAGACGCCACCGCACCGTGGCGCTCTCCAGGCGCCGCAATGTCAAGCTTGTGGCCATCCCCATCCCGGGGAGGGCGCGGCTCGCCCATTTTCCTTT
>NZ_DATFAV010000266.1:0-9878 GCF_035254145.1 Caulobacter sp.
TCGCCCTCCTCGACCGTGTCGAAGGCGAAGCCGCCCATCATGCCGTTGCCGACGCAGGCGGGGTTGCCGTCATAGGGACCCAGCACCCCGAACATGCAGCCGTCGCCGCGATAGAGCCGGCCGCCCGACGGATGGTCGAACAACGGCTTGAAGCCGATCGAGCCCAGCAGGTCGTCGTAGAAGGCCCTGGCCTTCTCCAGGTCGTTCGAACCGACCGTCACATAGTTCACCTTGGCCATGGCCACCTCCCGTTTTCTTATGAAACGGACCTTAACGGCCTTATGAGCCTTGGCAATATGACCCCAACGTCAATCAGCCGCGTCAGACTCGCAGCGGCATCAGCACGTACTTCACGCCCGGATCGACCGGATCGACCACCAGGGTCGGGCTGGCCGGGTCGGCGAAGCGGAACTCGGCCTGCGGGCCGGCGATCTGGCCGCAGACGTCCAGCAGGTAGCGGGCGTTGAAGCCGATCTCGAAGGCCTCGCCGTCGTAATCGACCTCGACCTCTTCCACGGCCTGGCCGGCTTCCATGTTGCGCACGGTCAGGGTGATGCGGCCCGGCTCGACGGCCAGCTTCACCGAGCGACTCTTCTCGGCCGAGATGGTCGCCACCCGGTCGACGGCCTTGGCGAACAGATCGTTGTCCAGGGTCAGGATCTTGGCGTTGTCGCGCGGAATGACGCGCAGATAGTCCGGGAAGGCGCCGTCGATGACCTTGGAGGTCAGGGCGGCCGCGCCGAACTCGAAGCGGACCTTCTGGGGCGAAACCTGCAGATCGACCGTCTCGCCGGCCGATTCCATCAGGCGGCGGGCCTCGGCGATGGTCTTGCGCGGCACGATCACGCCCGGCAGGCCGGCCGCGCCCTCGGGGGCCGGCATCTCGGCCAGGGCCAGGCGGTGGCCGTCGGTGGCCACGGCGCGCAGCTTGGTCTCGCCGCCGTCATTGACCGTGTGGAGGTAAAGGCCGTTCAGATAGTAGCGGGTCTCTTCGGTCGAGATCGCAAAGCGAGTCTTGTCGATCAGGCGGATCAGCTCGTTGGTGTCGACCGCGATCCGGCCCGACAGCCCGTCGCTGCTCATCACCGGGAAGTCGCCGGCCGGCAGCACCGGCAGGTTGAAACGCGAACGACCCGCTTGGATGACCAAGCGAGGATCATCGCCGCTGAAGCTCAGCGACACGTCGGCCCCGTCTGGCAGCTTGCGGACGATTTCATAGAGGGTGTGGGCCGGAGCGGTGATCTGGCCGGGAACGTCGATCTGGGCCAGGCCCTCGTCGATGATCTCCATGTCCAGGTCGGTGGCCGAGAACGACAGGGTGTCGCGGTCGGCCGACAACAGGATGTTCGACAGGATCGGGATGGTGTTGCGCCGCTCGACGACGCTCTGCACGTGCCCCAGCGCCTTCAGGAGCGCCGCCCGTTCGATCGTAAGCTTCATAATCCGGTCCAGCTGGCGAGGCCGCCGCCCCAGGAGAATCGTCCTGCACGGCCCCGTTGAGAAGGGACCGCCGACATTAGCGAAATCGCGCGCCTGTGGAAGGGGGCCGACCCCCTTGCGGCGCGTGAAATAATGCTCACTTATTGAGAATGATTCTCAAATAGGAGCGCATCCGATGCGTCTCGTCCTCAAGACCATGACCTACGCCAGCATGCACCTGACGGTAGCCATCGCCGTGGCCTACGCCCTGACCCGGGATTGGCGGGTCGCCCTGGCCGTCGGAATCGTCGAACCGATGGTCCAGACGGTGGCCTTCAACATCCATGAGCGGCTCTGGTCGCGCGCCGACAACAGAGCGACGCGCGACCTGGGACTGGCCAGCTGACGGATCAGGCCTTGGTGTCGAAGGCGCCGCCCGAACCGTCGCCGTCGGGGGCCGCGCCGGCATAGGGATTGGCGCCGGCCGGGCCTTCGGAGACGGCTGGGCCGGTCGACCCCTTGGCCGCCACGGCGACCATGGCCGGACGGACCAGGCGGCCCATCAGCTCGTAGCCGGCCTGCAGGACGGTGATCACGCCGCCGGCGGCGACGTCGGTCGAGGGTTGCTCCATCACCGCCTGATGCAGATGCGGATCGAACTTCTCGCCCTGAGTGGGGTCGATCTTCTTGAGGCCGTTGCGCTCGAAGGCGCCCTGCAGCTCCTTCTCGGTCATCTCGACGCCGACGATGAAGTTCTTCACCGCCGCGTCGGTCGAGTCCTTGGGGCTGTGGGCGGTGGCGCGCGACAGGTTGTCGGCCACGCCCAGCAGGTCGCGAGCGAACTTCTGGATCGCATAGGCGCGCGTGTCGTTCATCTCGCGCTCGGCGCGGCGCTTGGTGTTCTCGGCCTCGGCGGCGTAGCGGAGAGCCTGCTCCTTGAGAGCGGCCACCTCGGCCTTCAGGGCCTCGACCTCCTGCGCGAGGTCCTCGGCTTCGAACGCGGTGTCTTCGGCCGGCGTTTGCTCGTCGGTCATCTCGTAAGGTCCTTATCCATCCATCATCCGTCCGAGCACCCGGGCGGTGTAGTCCACCAACGGGATGACACGGGCGTAGTTCAAGCGGGCGGGCCCGATCACGCCGATCGCGCCCAGCACCTTCTGTCGGCCTGACATATAAGGCGCCGCGATCACGGAGGAACCCGAAAGCGAAAAGAGCCGCGTTTCGGCCCCGATATAGATGCGCACGCCCTCGGCCTCGCGGACGTCGTCCAGCAGGCCGATCAGCTGGCCCTTCTGCTCCAGGTCGTCGAACAGCTGGCGCACGCGGTCGATGTCCTCGCTAGCCCGGGCGTCGGCCAGCAGGTTGGCCTGCCCCCGCACGATCAGCGAGCGCGCGTCGCCCTCGCCGCCGCTCCAGGCCGCCAGGCCTTCCTCGACCAGGCGCGCGGCGGCCTCGTCCAGCTGCCGGCGGGCGATGTCCAGTTCCGCGCCCATCTCGACCCGAGCCTCGCTGAGGGTTCGACCTCGCAGCCGCGCGTTCAGGAAGTTGGACGCCTCCTGCAGGGCCGAAGGCGTCACGCCGGGCGACTGGCGCATCAGGCGGTTCTCGACCTGGCCGTCCTCGAACACCATCACCGCCAGCACCTGGCCGCCGCCCAGCGGCACGAACTCCACATGCTTGACCCCGCCTTCGCGGACGGGCGTGACGACGATCCCGGCCCCGCCAGCCAGGCCCGAGAGCACGGCGCTGGCCTCGGCCAGGGCTTCCTCGAACGAGCGACCGCGCACGGCCAGCCGCGCCTCGATGGCGCGCTTTTCCTCCTCGGCGATGTCGCCGACCTCCAGGAAGCCGTCGACGAACATCCGCAAACCCGCATGGGTCGGCAGGCGGCCGGCGCTGGTGTGCGGCGCGTCCAGCAGGCCCAGCTGCGCCAGGTCCTGCATGGTGTTGCGGATCGAGGCCGGCGACAGGGCCACCCCGCCCCGGGAGATCGTGCGCGACCCGACAGGCTCGCCGGTCTCCAGATACGACTCCACGACGCGACGGAAGATGTCGCGGGCGCGGGAGTCCAGTTCGCTCAGGCCGGGCGCGCGAACGATCGGCCCGGGGAAGATCTGGGTCATTTGGCTACCATCGAGGGCGTGTCGCCCGAGACGTGTCGTTTGGGACCCGGTCGGCGAACAAAAGCGGTCAACCTCTTTCAAGTTCGGCTCGCAATAGGATAAGCGGCCCCTGCACGCTTTCAAACCCCATCCCTCGTCCTGAACCAGGAGTTTCCCATGCGCCCGTCCGAACGCGCCCCCGACCAGATGCGCGCCGTCACGCTGGAAACCGGCGTCAACCGCTACGCCGAGGGCTCGTGCCTGATCTCGTTCGGCCACACCAAGGTGCTGGTCACGGCCACGGTCGAGGAGAACCTGCCCGGCTGGCTGCGTAACAAGGGCCAGGGCTGGGTCACGGCCGAGTACGGCATGCTGCCCCGCGCCACCCACACCCGCGGCCGCCGCGAGGCCGCCGCCGGCAAGCAGACCGGCCGCACCCAGGAGATCCAGCGCCTGATCGGCCGCAGCCTGCGCGCCGTCGTCGACCTGAAGGCCCTGGGCGAGCGCCAGATCACCCTGGACTGCGACGTCGTCCAGGCCGACGGCGGCACCCGCACCGCCGCCATCACCGGCGCCTGGGTCGCCCTGCGCCTGGCCACCAAGTACCTGCTGGACGAGGGCGTGCTGAAGTCCGACCCGATCATCGGCCAGGTGGCCGCCGTCTCGTGCGGCGTCTTCGCCGACACGCCGGTGCTCGACCTCGACTACGAGGAAGACAGCAGCGCGGAGGCCGACAGCAACTTCGTGCTGACCGACGTGGGCGACATCGTCGAGATCCAGGCCACCGGCGAAAAGCGCGGCTTCACCCGCGCCGAATTCGAGTCGCTGTACGGCTTGGCCGAAAAGGGCGTCGGCGAGCTGTTCGCCCTGCAGCGCGCGGCGATCGGGGCTTAACGTTCCAGCCCTTGCCGGAACGGGGTAACGGCCCCAGATTCCTATCTCAAGATCAGGAGTCCCGCGTGCCAACCCCGTTCGAAGGCCACGAAGTCGAAGCCCGCCTGCGCCCGTCGGCCGAAGCCTATCGCTTCGACCTCGATCAGGCCCTGGCCAGCGTCGTGGCGCTGGAAGCCCAGGTTCCGGCCGACGCCTATACGGCGGCGATCCTGGGAACCGAGCGCATCGGCAACGGCGTGGTGATCGGGCCAAGCGGCCTGGTCCTGACCATGGCCTATCTGATCACCGAGGCCGAGGAGGTCGTGCTGACCCGCGGCGACGGCCGGCGCGTGCCGGCCCATGTCCTGGGCCTGGACGCCCGTTCGGGCCTTGGCCTGGTCCAGGCGCTGGAGCCGCTGGACCTGCCGGTGATGACCCTGGGCGGCGCCCAGGACCTGGAGGCCGGCGCGCCGATCATCGCCGCCGGCGCCGGGGGCCGGGCCCACGCCGTGGCCGGCAAGGTCCTGACCCGCATGCCCTTCGCCGGCTACTGGGAATACATGCTGGACGACGCCATCATCACCGCCCCGGCCCATCCCCACTGGAGCGGCGCGGCGCTGATCGGGCCCAAGGGCGATCTCGTGGGCCTGGGCTCCCTGACCCTGGAGGGCCGCGACCAGAACGGCGAGTCCAGGCCGCTTAACATGTTCGTGCCGACCGAGCTTTTGCCGCCGGTCCTGGACGACCTGGCGCGCGGACGAAACCCGCATCCGCCGCGCCCCTGGCTCGGGGTCTTCGCCCAGGAGATGGAAAACCACGTGGTGCTGGTCGGCGTCTCGCCGAAGGGACCGGCCGCCCGCGCCGAACTGCGAGCCGGCGACCTGATCCTGGCCGTCGACGGCGAGCCCGTGTCGGACCTGGCCGAGTTCTACGAGAAGCTCTGGAGCCTCGGCGAGGCGGGCGTCACCGTGCCGCTGAAGATCCTGCGCGAGGGCGACGCCTTCGAACTCGAGGTCCGCTCGATGGACCGCGCCAGCCTGCTGAAGAAGCGGCGGCTGAACTAGGAGCGCGGGCCAGGGCCAGCATGAGAGGTCACCTGCATCAGCACTAGATGTTTAGCTTGCTTCAAGCTTAAGCTTTAGCCGCTGGACAGGGAGAAAATGATGCGGTGGCCCACTGCGGAAGAGTGGCAGGCAATCGCCGGGATCGCGACATTCGCGGCGGCGTGCGTTGCAGTTTGGGCTTCCTTCCGCGCGCCTAAACTCGCCGCTGAATTTGCTGAGAAACTCCGACGCGACGCCTTTGCCTCCGAAAGAGCTCGACTGATGCAGATCGACCTCCTATTCGAACTCATGAAGCATAGAAACCGATACACTTATTCTGACATCTACCCCAGCCTAAATTTAATCGACCTAGTTTTCTCCGAATCCCCGCCCATTCGACAGGCGTGGCATCAATTTTTCCTGTCTGTTACCGATCAGGGCGCAGTAAATTCACTACGACAAGAGCGTTACAATAAGATAATTGAGGAAATAGTTCGATATCTCGGCCTGGGAGATCAAATAAACAGCCTGAACGTTCAAATGGCCTACGTTCCAACCATAGAACACAAGAGACAAGAAGTTCTACTGGCTGAAATCAATAGAAAATGGGACGAGTTATTTGGCCAAAAGCCAGATGAACAACACTAATTGTAGCTAGTCATCCTCGTCGTGGCCCCCAGGCGGGCCGCTTTCGAAGGTCAGGAGATCGCCCGGCTGGCACTGCAGCTCGCGGCACAGGGCGTCCAGGGTCGAGAACCGGACGGCGCGGGCCTTGCCGGTCTTCAGGATCGACAGGTTGGCGATCGTCACGCCCACGCGGTCGGACAGTTCGGTCAGCGACATGCGACGGTCCAGCAGCACGCGGTCGAGGTTCACGCGGACGGGCATCTTTGGGATCGCTCCGGGTCAGATCGTCAGTTCGGCTTCCCGACGAAGGCGCGCGCCTTCGCGGAAAACCTCGGCCAGGACGAAGACCACCAGCACCGAGAACCAGGCGGTCAGGGTGAAGCTGTCGTCGATGACCTTGGCCTTGGGGGCCAGCCAGCGGGCCATGCCCGAAAACACGTAGCGGCCGACCTCCAGCCCCGCCAGGACGAGGCCGATCAGGCGCAGGCGCACCACGTTGTCGGGATGGAAGGGGTCCCCGGCCGTCAGGGTGGCGAAGATCTTGCGCAGCCGCTCGACGATCACCATCCAGCCGCCCAGCAGCAGCGCCCAGGCCGCCAGGGCGCCGGCGAACAGCGGGCCGTCGCGGCTGACGGCCTCGACCGCGTCGCTGATCGGCAACATCGAGGCCAGGAGTTCGGGATTGAAGCTGAACAGCAGGGCGACCAGCGTGAACAGCGACAGCAGGCTGACGAAGATCCACAGCCCGACGTAGATCACATCCAGGATGATCTTCAGAAAGCTCGAAACGGAGCCTGGCCCCAAGGCGCGCATGGCTGCTCCCCGACAGCGACGCTGAACACGACGCCCCGCGTCGCGGGAGACGTCAGACGGCGGGTCTCTCGCCCCGGATGGGCCCTACAGAGTCTGCGCCACGAACGCCACGGCCGACACCGGCACGCCCACGATCAACGCGGCGGTGATGGCGGTCATGACGACCTTGTCGGCGAGGCGGAACAGGCGGGCGGCGGACATCGGTTTTTTCCGGGTTGGAGAGACATGGGTCGCGACGGCGGACCGGCGTTCTCCATGCTCAACAAATAGGGACCGATTTCCGTTCCGCCAATCGCGATTATCGAAAAACGATATTAAACTATGGTAATGATGTCACCCGCCCGGCCTTGCGTGGCGTAAGCGCCACAGTCAGGTGGCGCTGGCGTCGCTGGCGATCATCGAACCGCGCCTGGACACGACCTCGAACCAGGCCGCAAGCATCGGTCGCCCCACCCGCCAGTCCACGACCTTGCGCGCGTCGAGATAGGCCAGCTGGGCGGCGACGGCGATCTCGGCGATGGCGAACCGCGCGGTCGACAACTCGGCCTTTTCGAACAGGTCCAGGGCCGCCCCGATCGCCTTCAGCTGGCGCTCGAAGACGTCCTGGCGGTGTTCGGCCTCGGGGCGCATCCGCTCGCGTACGACCAGCAGGGCCGCGTCGCCCATGCCGTCGGCGGCCGCCTCCAGCGTCAGGGCGCGATGGCGCTCGGGCTGGGTGGCGGGGATGAGGCGCGGCTCGGAGAGGCCGTCGAGATAATCGCAGATCACGCCGGAATCGTAGACGGCCTCGCCATCGTCCAGCACCAGGGTCGGCGCCTTGTTCAACGGGTTGAGCGCGCGCAGGCTCTCGTCCTGATAGGGCGCGATGGTCTCCAGCGCGATCCGTTCGGAAAGGCCCTTTTCCAGCGCCAGGACGCGAACCTTGCGCGCAAAAGGCGACAGGGCGGAGTAAAGGAGCCGCATCGAGTATTTTCCTTGGCTGACCGGAGGGACAAATGGCGCTGAAGCTTGAGATGGGAATGAAGCTTGTGGCCGCCACCCACAATCCTGGCAAAGCGCGCGAGATCGCCGCCCTGCTGGACGGCCGCTTCGAGATCGTCGCGGCTGGGACGCTGGGCCTGCCCGAGCCGGACGAGACCGAGAGCACCTTCGTCGGCAACGCCCTGCTCAAGGCCCGCCACGCCGCCGACCTGTCGGGCCTTGTGGCCCTGGCCGACGATTCCGGCCTCTCGGTCGCGGCGCTGGACGGCTCCCCGGGGATCTATTCCGCGCGCTGGGCGGGGCCCGGCAAGGACTTCGCCCAGGCCATGGCCAAGGTCGAGGAGCGCCTGGAGGAGACCGCCTCGGACGATCGCTCGGCCTGGTTCACCTCGGCCCTGGCCGTGGCCTGGCCGGGCGGCCCGGCCGTCGTCGTCGAGGGCCGCGTCGACGGGACCCTGACCTTCCCGCCACGTGGCGCGCGGGGCTTCGGCTACGACCCGATCTTCGTCCCCGAAGGCCATGAGACGACCTTCGGCGAGATGGAGCCGGCGGCCAAGGACGCCATGAGCCACCGGGCCCGGGCGTTCGCCAAGCTCAAGGCCGCGCTGTTTGAGTGATCCCGCTCCGCTGGGCGTCTACGTCCACTGGCCCTATTGCGCCCGCATCTGTCCCTATTGCGATTTCAACGTCGTGCGCGATCGGGGGCGGACGGCCGAGCAGGCGGCGCTGGCCGACGCCATCGTCGCCGACCTCGTCGCCCAGCGCGACCTGACCGGCGAGCGGACCCTGCTGTCGATCTTCTTCGGCGGCGGCACGCCCTCGCTGATGGACCCGGTCCAGGTGGCGCGGGTGATCGAGACCGCCAAGCGGCTATGGTCGCCGGCCGCCGACATCGAGATCAGCCTGGAAGCCAACCCGACCGACGCCGAGGCCGATCGTTTCGCGGCCCTGGCCGAGGCCGGCGTCCAGAGGCTGTCGCTGGGCGTCCAGGCGCTGGACGACGACTCGCTGAAGGCCCTGGGCCGCAATCACGACGCCGGCGCGGCGCGGCGCGCCATCGCGGCGGCGGCCAAGGCCTTCCCGCGCCTCTCCGTCGACCTGATCTACGCGCGGCCGGGCCAGACCGACGCGGCCTGGCGCGCCGAGCTGGCGCAGGTCCTGGCCATGGGTCCCGAGCACGTCTCGCCCTATCAGCTGACCATCGAGGCCGGCACCGCCTTCGACCGCGCGGTGGGGCGCGGGACGCTGAAGGTTCCCGACGAGGACCTGGCCGCCACGCTGTTCGAGACGACGCAGGAGATCCTGGAGGCCGCTGGCTTCGACGCCTACGAGGTGTCCAACCACGCGCGCGGCGAGGCGGCCCGCTCGCGGCACAATCTCGTCTATTGGCGCGGCGTCGACTATGTCGGCGTCGGTCCCGGCGCCCACGGACGCCTGGCCCTGCCCGAGGGCCGCGCGGCCACCACCGCCCATCGCGCCATCGCCGACTATGTCGCCGCCGTGGCCACGACCGGCGTTGGCTTCGAGCGCGAAATCCTCACGCGCCAGGAGGCCGCCGAGGAGCGGCTGGTGCTGGGCCTGCGAATCGACGACGGGGTCGCCTTCGCCGAAATGGCGCCCCTGGGGCTGACGCCTGACCTGCCCAAGGTGCGCGACCTGGTCGAGGCGGGGCTGCTCGCGGCCGACCCCAATCGTTTGCGCGCCACCCGCGGCGGCCGTCTGGTGCTGGACCGGCTGACAGGCGTGCTGGCGACCTGATATGGCTTGTCCTCGAAAGCCGAAGGACGCGTGATTTGAGCCGCCAGCTTCCCCCGCCAGCCCTGTCCGACGCGCCGCTCGCGCCTGGGCTCTATCTGGTGGCGACGCCGATCGGCAACCTGCGCGACATCACCTTGCGCGCCCTGGACGTGCTGGCCGGCTGCGACGTCCTGCTGGCCGAGGACACCCGCGTCACCGGCAAGCTGCTGTCGGCCTACGGGATCCGCACGCGGCTCGAGCGCCACGACGAGCACGTCGCCGA
>NZ_DATFAV010000267.1:0-7018 GCF_035254145.1 Caulobacter sp.
CTTCGGTTCTTCGGAGAGGGGAGGGCGCATGGCGGAACTGATCGCCAAGTCCAGGCGTGCGGGCCTCAAGTCAATCCTTCCCGAGCGGAGCCTGTTCGCTCGCTCGTTCTTGCAAAGCCGAAACCGCGCGTTAGCGGCTAGCCCGGTCTAGAGCAGAATCCCGACGTTCAGGAAAGCGTCGGATGCGCCGACCAGATTGATCTGGCTGTGGTCCGCAAGCTCGAAGTTCAAGCTGACGATATGGTCGATGGCGCTCGGGTTGCTCATCACCAGGGGGTCGTAGATCACCACCTGCGAGCCGTTCATCATCATCGCGACATGGTCGGTGTGGGCGATGAAGTAGTCGATGAACTGCTTGACCAGGTCTTCCGACATGATGGCGGAGTGCGCCGCCGGCGTCTGCGCGTCGGTCGAGGGCGCGGTGACGGTGTCGTGGCCGGACGAGACGGGCGTCTCGCCCGTCGCCGACGTCGCGGGCGTCTCGGTAAGCGCCTCGGCGGGCTGCGCCGTGACCGGGGCCACTTGGACGTGTTCGCCGCGCGAGATGATCTCGGCCAGCACGTCGGGCAGCTTCGAGACCTCGATAACGGTGATCTTTTGGGCCGCCGCGGCGTCACCGACCAGAGACCGCACTAGCTGCACGGCCTCGATGCTCGGCAGACTGCCGGCGGCGAGCCGCACTTCCAGCGACCAGTCCGCCCCGTCATGGAGGGCGGGGGCGGGCAGGGGCGAAAGAGCCACCTCATGGCGGGCGCTGTCCGGAACCGACGGCGCCAGCTCCGGCGCGGCCGGCGCGTCGGCGGTCTGAGGCAGTGTCGAGAGCAACGCGACCAGGGATAGCACAGACGACACGGTCTGAACCGGGGTGTTGGCGACCGCGGCGGCGTGGGCCGCGACGCCAGTGCCGTCCGCCTCGCCGCTGGTCACGATCGGAGCGACAGGAGCGTTGAACTCGAGTGACGCGGCGGCCGAGGCCAGCGTGGCCTGGGCGGCGGGATCCAGGCTCGCGGCGTCGACCGTGAAGTCCGCTGCGAGCAAGGCGGCGGCCAGCACCAGAACCGCCTGGTTGGCCGGCAGCTGCACGGTGTCGTACACCGGTTGAGCCATCCCCGACGCGGCCGCGACCGGAGCCGCGCCACCGGTCAGGCCGGCGCTGGAGCTAGACGACAGCAGGGTCGGACGCGCGTGCGACGGCGCATTGGCCGCGCCGGTCTCGGCCGCGCGGGCTTCGCCGGTCTTGAAGAAGGCGGTGCCGACCACGGCCACCAGCAGGGCGGCGGGGTGCAGGGCGATATTGTCGCCGCGATCCGAGCGACGGATCAGCGGATGGCGCGCCACCATGTTGCGCACCATCGACGAGAAATCGAAGCCGCGCGCGATCTCTTCATAGGCGGGGCCGGCGATCAGGTACTCACCGTCGATTCGCGCGAAGTGGATCACCACCTCGCCGTCGTCGGTGCGGTAGAAGACGAACCACGGTTCCTTCTCGTCGCTCAGGCCGCGATCGGTGCCGACGCGAATCCCCGCGCGGCTGAGAGCGGCCTCGACGCGATAGAACTCGGCCAGCTCCTGCTGGCTCCAGTCCGCCGGAGCGGGCGTGTATCGCGGCGAACGCTGGAAGAACGAAAGGACTTGCGCGGCCATGTCGGCGGAAGATTCCCACGCGTGAAGAGTCACCGGCACCCCGCCGGCGAGGGCAAGCTAGACGAACTACTCTTCGTTGAACAGGATGTCGTAGGTAATAGGATCGTAGAACCGCATCAGTTCCCGCACGAACGTCCTTTCAGGAACGTTAAGCGCCCGCGCCCAATCGCGGTAGCGGTCCGGCGGGATGCGGCCACGGCCGGTCTCCAGCTGGGAAATGAAGGTGTAGTAGTCGGCGCCGACCTTGGCCGCGAGCTGTCGCTGCGACAGGCCGGAGGCCTCCCGTTGCTCCTTCAGCCAGCGGCCACCTTCGCGGCGGAGGTCTTGAACCTCCGGGGCGCTGCGACGTTGAGGGTTGCCATACATTATAGACTCTCGCCTCCGTCCGGGGGCGGGGAGCGCTATCGCTCGCCTGCGCGGACGCAAAATTCCCTCCTCATATAGCTGTTTGGCGGCCAAGGTACAAGGAACGCGACATAGGAAAATGCTGTACCGGTTAGAAAAATGCTGTACCCCGCGATTTCGGCTATTGTCGACGTATGACGTTTGCTCTATAGCCATCGCTGCTCCCATGCGCGCCGTTCGGTCGCAGGGGGTGTGGGATTTCTTTGGGAGACAAGCCAGATGGCTTACAACAACCTCACTGACCTGAAGGCGTACTTCAAGAACGCCAACGCCGGCACCGCGGCGACGGCGGCTCAAGAGCAAGCGCTTCTGGCCATCGCGAACCAGAACGCCGCTGGTTCGCTCAGCGACGAGAAGGCGCTGGCCGCCCTGCTCGACATTGCTGCTGACAGCACGACCTCGGTCAGCGTCGGCACCTACCAGTTCTTCCTCGGCTACGCGCCGAGCACCGCCGGCCTGACCTTCCTGAACAACGCTTACGTTGGCACGGGTTCGCAAGCTGGTTTCAACGCTGAAAACCGCTTCATCGCCCAGTCGATCTCGCTGGCCCTCGGCAACGCGACCGCCAAGGCGAGCTTCGACGCCGCTTACGGCGCGCTGTCGATCTCCGACGTGGTCAAGACCGCCTACGACGTCATCATCGGTAAGGCCACCGCCCAAGCGGCTGGCGTGAACCTCGACAACGCCTACAAGTTCTTCACCGACCAGCAAGCCTACTTCACCGCTTTCGTGAAGCAGGTCCTGCCGGGCGCTTCGGCCGCTGACCAAGCGCTGGCCGTGAAGGCCGCGATCGTTGGCGAAATCATGTTCCAAGGCAACGTCGCCAACGGCGGCGCGGGCCTGGGTTCGTACGCCGCGGCCACGAACACCCTGCTGAAGGATCTGGCTGACGACGGCGTTCTGGCCGCCAACAACGTCAACGGCATCGACCTGTTCGCCAACTACGGCGGCACGGGCACCGTGGGCACCACCCTGGCCCTGACCACCGGCATCGACACCCCGGTCGCCACCGTCAACAACGACACCATCAACGCGATCCCGACGACCCTGACGGCGCTCGACACGATCGACGGCCTGGCCGGCAACGACACCCTGGTGCTCGCCGACGCCACCGGCGGTAGCGATTGGACCGGCATCGCCGGCCTGACCGTGAAGAACGTCGAAACCGTCCAGCTGAAGTCGGTTGGCACTGGCAAGGTCGACTCGAGCGCCTGGACCGGCGTGACCTCGCTGCAAACCACCACGGTTGGCGGCGTCAACGCCACGGCCGCTGGCACCACCAGCATCGTCGTCTCCGACGACAAGCTGGCCGCCGGTACGGTCGTCGTGAACGGCGGTTCGGCCGTTTCGGTCACCACGGCCACCACCAGCACTGGCACGATCGCCGTCGGCGGCACGACCGCTCCGACGGGCGCCGTGACCGTGAAGGCTACGGTCAATGGCACCGGCGCCACCGCCCAGGGCAACATCAACGTCACCGGCGGCACCACCGTCAACGTGACGACCGTCGCGACCCAAGCCACGGTGAACACCTCGACGACCCAAGCCGCCGTGACGGTCACCGGCGCGACGACCACCACGGGCGTGACGGTCAACCAAACCGCCGCTGTCGCCGCTGACGCCACCACCAAGGGCATCATCGGCGGTTCCGTGACGATCAACGACGCCAACGGCGCTCACGCGACCAAGGGCGGCAGCATCGCCACCGTGACGATCGCCAACGCCGGCGCCGTCGCCATCACCGACAACTCGCTGGCTACCCTGAACGTCTCGGGCGTCGTCGGCACCGTCGGCGTGACCACCGGCGCTGGCGCCACCGTCGACACCCTGGCCCTGAACCTGGGCGCGGGTTCGACCGGCGCCGTGACCCTGGGCTCGAACTACAAGGCCCTGAACGTCGCCGTCTCGGGCGCCAACACGGTCGCCAACGTGGTCTCCACGGCCACGGCCCTGAAGGTCTCGGGTTCGGACGTCCTGACCCTGACCTCGGCCGCCGGCCTCACCGCCGCGACCTCGGTCACCGTCACCGGCACCGCCGGCCTGAAGGCCGACCTGTCGGGTCTCGGCACCGTGACCAAGGTTGACACCTCGGGCACCACCGGCACCTCGACCCTGAACATCGACGTCACCAAGGTCGCCTTCACGGGCGGCGCTGGTTCGGACCTGATCACCCTGACGGGCGCTCTGGCTTCGGGCGGCAAGTTCGATCTGGGCGCCGGCAACGACCGCCTGTCGGGCACGGCCGTCGCCGCTTCGACCACCTCGGTTGTCGATGGTGGCACGGGCGTCGACACGATCTCGTCGTCGGTGATCAACGCCGGCAACGGCAGCGTGTTCAAGAACTTCGAAATCCTGGGCCTGAACAACACCGTTCTGGACGCGGCTCTGCTGACCGGTTCGACCCTCACGGGCCTCGAACTGCTGGCTTCGGGCGGCACCTACACCAACATCACGGCCGCTCAGTCGCTGACCGTCGCCACCAACGCTGGCGCTGGCACGACCGTTCTGACCTTCTCGAACGTTGGTGGTACCGCTGACGCCTACGCCATCACCTTCGCGGGCGTTGGCGGTGCGACCTCGGGCGCGGCCGCGACCTACGACGCCGGCACGCTCTCGATCGCCAACATCGAGAACGTGACGATCGCTTCGGGTTCGGCTTCGGGCTTCAGCGCGAACAACATCGACCTGACGGACGCTGCTGCTCGCTCGTTGGTCATCACCGGTTCGCAAGCGCTCGACGTCTCGTTCGTCGGCTCCTTCGGTACCGCTGGCGCCACCGGTCTGGCCACCATCGACGCCTCGGCGGCGACGGGCGCCATCACCCTGAACACGACGAACGCGGGTATCGCCACTGGCGGCCTGACGGTCTCGACGGGTTCGGGCGCCGACACGGTCACGCTGGCTAGCGCTGCGACTGTCAGCCTCGGCCTCGGCAACGACACCGTCACCGTCGCCAACGCTGCCACGACCATCACCCTGGGCGGCGGCAACGACACGGTGAACGTCGCGGCTTCGGTCTCGTTCGCCAACATGGTCGCGATCACCGACACGGCTAACGCCGGTGATGCGTTCGTGTTCGCCAACCAAGGCGCCGACGCGTTCACGGCGACGAAGGTGGTCACCACCACCGCGCAGTCGCTGGCGGAAGCTCTGGATATGGCCTCGACCGCTGACGGTTCGACCAACGGCGCGATCAAGTGGTTCCAATACAACGGAAACACCTACATCGTGGAAGACGTCTCGTTGGCCGCCACCTTCGCCGCCACCGACCACGTCGTGAAGCTGACCGGTCTGATCGACCTGTCGACCGCGTCGTACTCGGCCGCTACGAACACTCTGACGCTGGCTTAATAGGCCAGGGTCGCCAGCCGCCTCCGGGCGGCTGGCAGTGCTCGAGAACTAAGACGCCGCCCCGGCTCATGTCGGGGCGGCGTTTCTCGTTTGGCGACGGGAACCTTGCGATGGCCGGCGGCCTGTGCTCTAGCCCAGACGGCCCGCTCATTTTCCGCCACAATTTCGTGGTCGAGACGCGACCTAAGTTGTTACTGTAGTTCAGCCGCGTCACACGCCGCGGCGTCCTGAAGGCTAAAGATGTTCTTCACTCGCACCGGCGCCGCCAAGCCGACCATCCTGGATCAGGCCGTACTGGTCGCCAAGCCGGCGGTGATCACCGCCATGGTCTTCAGCTTCTTCATCAACATTCTGGCGCTGGTCAGCCCGCTGTACATGCTGCAGGTCTATGACCGCGTGCTGTCCAGCCGCAACGTGGCGACCCTGGTGGTGCTGACCATCATCTGCGTCTTCCTGTTCGTGGTGTACGGCCTGCTGGAAGCGCTGCGGACCCAGGTGCTGGTGCGCGGGGGCTTGAAGTTCGACGGCGTCGCGCGCGACCCGATCTTCAAGGCGGTGCTGGACTCGACCCTGACCCGGCGGGGTCCCGGCGGCCAGGCGTTCCGCGACATGGACCAGGTGCGCGAGTTCATGACCGGCGGCCTGATCTCCTTCTGCGACGCGCCATGGACGCCGGTGTTCATCGTCGTCTCGTGGATCCTGCACCCCTATTTCGGCATTCTGGCCATCATCAGTTGCTTCATCATCTTCGGCCTGGCCGTGATGAACGACCGCAGCACCAAGAACCCGGTCCAGATGGCGACCATGGCCTCGATCGCGGCCCAGAACGACGCCGGCTCCACCCTGCGTAACGCCGAGGTCATGAAGGCCATGGGCATGTGGGGCGGCCTGCAGAGCCGCTGGCGCGTGCGCCGCGACGAGCAGGTGGCCTGGCAGGCCGCCGCCAGCGACGCCGGCGGCGCGGTGATGTCGGGCATCAAGGTGTTCCGTCAGGTCGTCCAGACCCTGATCCTGGGCGGCGGCGCCTATCTGGCCATCCAGGGCAAGATCTCGGCCGGTTCGATGATCGCCGGCTCGATCCTGGTCGGCCGCGCCCTGGCGCCCATCGAGGGCGCCGTGGGCCAGTGGAAGGGCTTCCTGGGCGCCCGCAGCGCCTGGGATCGCCTGCAGGGCATGCTGCGCGAGGAGAAGGACACCTCCGACCACATGCAACTGCCCGAGCCGCGCGGCGTGCTGTCGGCCGAAGCCGCCTCGATCCTGCCGCCCGGCGCTCAGCAGCCGACCATGCGCCAGGCCAGCTTCCGCATCGACGCCGGCACGGCCGTGGCGCTGGTCGGTCCCAGCGCGGCGGGCAAGTCCTCGCTGCTGCGCGGCATCGTCGGCGTCTGGCCGTGCGCGGCCGGCGTCATCCGCCTAGACGGCTACGACATCAAGCAGTGGGACCCCGAGAAGCTGGGCCGCCACATCGGCTACCTGCCACAGGACATCGAGCTGTTCGCCGGCACCGTGGCCCAGAACATCGCCCGCTTCACCGAGTTCGAGGCTCAGGAAGTGATCGAGGCCGCGACCCTGGCCGGCGTGCACGAGATGATCCAGGCCCTGCCCCAGGGCTACGACA
>NZ_DATFAV010000268.1:0-6859 GCF_035254145.1 Caulobacter sp.
TTGCGTCGCCAACCCAATGAAACGTTGCAATTGGACAGACTTTGACGAATCAAGAACCCGCCAAAAGAAGTTAAATTACAACTTGAGGTTATTATCGTTATTGATTTCGCCCCGTTCTGGGTCGTGTCGATCTTAAGATCGACCACAACCCAGCAGGGTAAACGCATGTACACTATTGCGTGCGCCTGCGGTCAAGGGTTCCAGCCTATAAGGTCGCGCTTATCAACTCAAATCGGGTAAACTAGAAGAGAAACAGCAACCAGATAACCACTTAGGCGAGTATTTTGTTGCAGCGGCCGATTATCTCTTAAGGCGTTTACTCGAACTCTCTGGAATCCCCGCGAAACATCCTCTGCCATTCGGTGTCGATAAACGTTGTTATACGAGCAGCGGCGAAGAGAGCCCAGGTGTTACCTGCGCGTGTTTTTGTCGCATGACGAACATGGTTCGATGTGAGATCTGCGCTTAGGCGCTCTAGACGATCCCGCTCAGAGGATCGAAGGCGGATACGTCACGCAGCACGACCGCCGCCCCGACTTGGTGGACAGCGAGACTGTCGGCGAAGACGTAGAAGTCTTCGCCGACCTGCACGCCGACATAGATCAGAGCCGACTTCGCGGCGAAAGCGGCGTTCGCCGTCGCCACGGCGCCGTCGAGCGTCGCCGCATTCGCCAGGAGCTGGTAGTTCACGGGCGTGGCGGCCGCCAGACCTTGGAAGTCGAGCGAATCCTCGCTGTCAAAATCGAGAATTTGGTCGGGCGCGGAGGCCAGGGAATCCGAGGCGCCGAAGACAAAGACATCGGCCCCCGGGCCGCCGGTCAGGCTGTCCTGGCCCGCGCCGCCGTTGAGGATGTCGTCACCCGAACCGCCCAGCAGGATGTCGTTGCCCGATCCGCCCGTCAGGGTGTCCGCGCCCGCGCCGCCGTCCAGGGTGTCGGCGCCCCGTCCGCCGATCAACGTGTCCGCGCCGGCCCCGCCATGCAGGATGTCGTCGCCCGAACCGCCGTCGAGACTGTCATTACCAGCGCCGCCGTTCAGGATGTCGTGGCCCGAGCCGCCCAGCAGGGTGTCATTACCCGCGCCGCCGTCGAGCGTATCGTCGCCATCGCCACCGGTCAGGGTGTCTGCGCCGTCGCCGCCATCCAGGGCGTCGTTTCCGCCCGCGCCGTCCAGATTGTCGTCGCCCGCGCCGCCCACCAGCCGGTCGGCCGCGTCGCCGCCGAGCAGCGTGTCATCTCCCGTCCCTCCGAACGCCGCGATCGCGTGGGTGGCCGCAACGGCGCTCGGCTCATAGAAATCGTCGCCGGCGCCCCCGACGAACAGGTGCGAACCGTCGGAGAAGACCAGGCGGGCGGCGGCCGCCGCGGCCGGCAGGCCGAAATTGACGCCAGCCTGCGGAAAGAACACCGAGCGCGCGCCCAGGCTCACCTGATAAGAGCCATAGCCATTGGACTGCGGGAAAAAGGAAATCTCGACATCCGTCGCGGATCCCGACGTGAACACCAGGGTGTCGTAGCTCAGAATGTTGAAACGCTTGGCTTCGGCGGCGGTGATCTTGGAGAAAGAGTACGTCGCCATGGCCACACCGTCAGGTTTCAAGAGCTGAAATAGAGCAAAGGAGCCAGCGGCCCCAAAACGCCGGGTGTCGATATTACCTTAGAGGGTCATCGTCGAGCCCCAGCGGCGGATAACTCTCCGCAAAGCAAAAAATCGCGACAATCTGTCTCAGAGAGATCTACCCAGAACGGGTATCGCCCTTGAGTCCGGGGGCGGCAGCCCCTCCCCGACCACTTTGGCGCCAATCCGCCTTCAAAGCGGGCGCCGCCGCCGACGGCTCGCCGGAACGGCCGCGATCGCTTGCACCCACGGCCCTTGCATTGGGATAGTTTTTATTATCGTAATGCGACCAACCGGTCGAAGTGCTGGATAAAAGGGAGCGGGATATGAAGGCGGTTCTGTTCATGGGGTGCGCCATGCTGGCGCTTTCGGCGGGCGCCGCGGCGGCCCAGGCCAGCTCCACGCGAGCACAGGATGACACGGTGATCGCCGAGATCGTCGTCACCGCTCAAAAGCGCGCCGAGAACCTGCAGGACGTCCCCGTCTCGGTGACAGCCCTGACCGCCGACACCCTATCCGCGCGCGGCGTCAACAACGTGCTGGCTCTGAACAACATGGCGCCGGGCATGCGGATCAGCGCCAACGACGCGGCCGCCAATCCCAAGATCTACATCCGGGGCGTCGGCCTCAGCGACTTCAACCCCAACGCCTCCAGCGGCGTCGGCGTCTACGTCGACGGGGTCTATATCGGCTCGCCCCTGGCCCAGATGGCCGGCTTCTACGACCTGGGCCAGGTCGAGGTGCTCCGGGGCCCACAGGGCACGCTCTACGGCCGCAACACCAACGGCGGCGCGATCAACATCACCACCAAGCGGCCCAGCCAGACCTTCACGGCCGACGCCTCGCTGGAATACGCCACCTTCAACGCCGTCACGGCCGAGGCCGCCGTGGGCGGCCCCATCATCGCCGACAAACTAGCCTTCCGCGCCGCCGGCCAGTGGGTGAAGGACGATGGCTATACCTACAACCGCGTGACCGGGAACGACGTCAACGCCGCCGACCACTGGGCCGGCCGCCTGTCGCTGCTCTACACGCCGACCGAAGACTTCGAACTGCTGACCCAGATCAACCGCTACGTGAACCGCGGCGACGCCATCGCCCCGCAGCACCGCGCCCTGTTCCCCGCCACGGCGGCGGCGACGGGCCCCAACGGCCTGTGCGCCCCGAACGCCTACGCCAGCGGCGCGTGCGCCGACCTGCTGGGCTACGCCGACACCGACAACAACAGCCGCGCGGTCGACGCCAATGTCGAGGGCAAGGACAAGGTCGACCTGTTCGGGGCCTCGGCCCAGGCGACCTGGTCGCTGGGCGGCCTGCAACTCGTCTCGGTCACCGCCTGGCAGTGGGCGCACCGCAACGACCTCGAGAACACCGACGGCAGTCCAGCGCAGATGCTGGAGATCAACTACCGCTCCCGCCAGCGGCAGTTCACCCAAGAGCTGCGCCTGCAGTCGAACGATCCGTCCAAGCGCCTCAACTGGGTGATCGGCGGCTACTTCATGGACGAGACGGTCCAGGACAACACCCGCCAGGACACCCTGCGCGACCTGCGCCCATTGTTCGCCACGCCCGACAACCCCACCGGCCTCAGCCCCGAGAACAGCGTGGCGGTGTTCGGCTGGCCCTACACCCAGAAGACCAAGGGCTACGCCGTCTTCGGCCAGGCCGACTACAAGATCACCGACAAGCTGACCGGCACGGTCGGCCTGCGCTGGTCGGCCGACGACAAACACATGAACTACAAGAGCCAGATCGAGGACGGCCTGATCGTCCTGCTGACCTCGGACCAGAAGAAGACCTTCTCGGATTTCTCGGGGCGTCTCGGCCTGCGATACGCGGTCAACGACGACACCAATGTCTACGCCACCTACAACCGCGGTTATAAGAGCGGCGGCTTCTTCGGGGGCCTGGCCACCACGCCGGAGGAGGTCGAGCCCTACGACAACGAGACGCTTGACGCCTACGAAGTCGGCATGAAGTCCGAGTTCCTGGACCGTCGCGTGCGGCTGAACGTGTCGGGCTTCTATTACGACTACAAGAATCAGCAAGTCTTCGCCCAGGCGCTGCGCAACGGCCTGACCGTGCTGGTGCTGGACAACGCCGCCAACTCCAAGGTCTATGGCGGCGAGGCCGAGATCACCGCGCGGCCGATCCAGCCCCTGACCCTGACGGCCGGCGTCTCACTGCTGCACGCCAAGTTCGGCGAGTACTTCAGCGAAGGCCAGGACTACACCGGCAACCGCCTGCCGCAGTCGCCGAAGCTCACCTTCAATACCGCCGCCACCTGGGTCGCTCCGCTGGCCAACGGTTCGTCGATCGTCGCCAATGTCGACGCCAACTATTCGTCCAAGGTCTATTTCGACAACTCCAACGCCGAGCGCCTGTCGCAGGACTCCGTCTGGATCGCCGGCGCCCAGGTCAGCTGGCGCTCGCCGGACCAGAAAATCGAGGCTGGGGCCTTCGCCCGCAACCTGTTCGACAAGACCTATGTCGTCTCGATCTCGAACATCGACAGCCTGGGCGAGGACCTCTTGAGCATGAACCGCCCGCGCAGCCTGGGCGTCTTCCTGCGGTACCACTACTAGCGCCGGAGTTGGTCGGCGGCGGGCAATCTTGCTATCAGGGCCTCATGGCAAGAAGCACCGCCGCCAAGACCATCGTCGCCAAGACCGGGACCCCCTCGCTGGACACCAAGTCGCGCCCGTCGCGGCGGCGTGGCAAGGACACGTTCGAGGTCATCCTGACCACCGCCGGCGAGCTGCTGGCGGAGGTCGGTTTCGAGCGG
Organism: Caulobacter sp.; assembly: GCF_035254145.1. Taxonomy (GTDB): domain Bacteria; phylum Pseudomonadota; class Alphaproteobacteria; order Caulobacterales; family Caulobacteraceae; genus Caulobacter. Next base: position 4,403 of record NZ_DATFAV010000268.1, read on the forward strand.
CTGACGACGAACCTGGTGTGTGAGCGCGCCGGTCTGACGCCGCCGGCCCTCTACCGTTACTTCCCCAACAAGTACGCCCTGCTCAAGGAACTGGCCCACCGCCTGATGGACGCCCAGGACAAGGCGGTGCTGGCCTGGCTGGAGGCCGGCGGAACCGAGGCGTCCTCGATCGAGGAGTCGGTCGCCAAGAACCGCGACCTGCAAAAACAGATCAACGCCATCACCCGCGCCTTTCCCGGCGGCGACTGGATCCTGCGCGCCCTGCGAGCCCTGCCCGTCCTGCAGGAAGTGCGAACCACCTCGCGCGACATGGTCGCCCAGACGCTGTTCGACATCCTGAAGACGGCCAATCCCGGCGCCAGTGAGGATCGGCTGCGGACGGCGACGCGGCTGACTACCCAGATGATGTACGCCGCCACCGAAATGGTCCTGGAAGAGCCGGACCAGGACGAGGACAAGATCAACGAAGAGATCTGCTGGATGGTGGCCTTGTATTACCAGCACCTCACGCGGGCTGCTTCGGCCTCAAGAGACTGATCAGGCCCAGGGCCAGGGCAAGGCAGGCGGCCGACAGGATCAGCGCCCGCCGGACGGGCCCGTCCCCCACCACCAGCGAAGCGGCCAGCGGACCGGCGCTACTGCCCAGCAGCTGGGCCGCGCCCAGTTGCATAGAGGCGCGCCGGGTGGGGTCGATACGGATCAGCAGCAGGGTCTGGAACGGCAGGGCGAACAGCCACAGGAATCCGAACGCCGCGACGCAGGCGATGAACAGCCCGCGCCCTGGGCCGCTCCACAGCGTGGCCAGGATCAGCGCGTTGATCGTCCCCACGGCGAGTAGCATCCGGGTCGGCGGGACCCGGTCGCCGACCGCCGTCGCCGCCGCGCCGCCTAGCACTTGCAGGCCCAGAGCCAAGGCGACCGCCAGGCCCGCCTCCCGGGGCGACAGACCAGCCTTGGCGGCCAGCGGCTCCAGATAGACCCACAGGGCGACGATGAAGGCCATCCAGAGGAACACCGCCGCCAGTCCGGCGATCGACCGCGCGTCCAATCGCCCACCCTCGTCGGACCTCGGCAGGGGCGCGAGCCGGTCGGGTCCCGCCAGGCAGGCCAGGGCCGCCAGCAGCGAGATCGCCGCGAGGCAGGCCAGGGCGCCGTTGACGCCCCAATGCGGCATGACGGTCGCCGGCAAGGCCGCCGCCAACACCAGCTGCGCGAAGGTCTGCACCGTCACGAAGACGCCGGAGGCGCGCTCTGGATGAGACGCGCGCGCGATCGCACCGATGGCCAGCCACAGCATCACCCCGGCGCAGGCGCCGGCCGCGGCGCGCAGGACGATCACGCCGACGCCGCTCACCAGGGTCGTCGCGAGCATCGCGGCCGCGTGCAACAGGCAGGCTAGGCCGATCTTAAGTCGGACGTTCGTCGGCTTGAGCAGCGCCGCCGCCAGGCCGCAGGCCAGGCCAAGCGCCATCAGTTCGACCGTCGCGGCGAGGCCGATTTGCGCCGTGCTGAGCCGGCCCTCCCGCTCGAAGGCGCCGAGGATCACGGGCTGCAGCCCGGCGATCAGCAGGGCCACGACACCGACCCCCTGGCTGATCGCGACCTCGCGCCGGGGCGGAGAGATCACGGCGGGTGCGGGCGCCTCGATCGCCGCCTCGGAAACGCTCATCGGCCCTGCCCGTAGGATTTGAACCGCTGGAGGATCAGGTTCATCTCGTCGTCGCCCAGCAGGGTCGGGCCGCCGATCGCCAGGGTCCCCCAATAGACCGCCGCCTGCTCCTCGATCTCCTCGGCGATGGCCAGGGCGAAATCGAGGGTCGGCGCGACGACGATCTGGCCATGATTGGCCATCAGGGCGGCGTACCGCCCGGCCAGGGTCTCGACGACGATCTCCGCGAGCTCGGTGGAGCCGAAGGTGGCATAGGGCGCGACGGGCACGCTGGCCCCGCCTCCCACTGCCACCATATAGTGCACGGCGGGGATCGGTTTGCCGGCGCAAGCCAGGATGGTGGCGTGGCGCGAATGACAATGGACCACCGCCCCGACATCGGGTCGGCGATCCAGCAGGCCCCGGTGCATCCGCCACTCGCTGGAGGGCTTCAGCGACCCTGGGGCCGTCGAACCGTCGGGCCGAACCAGCACCATGTGGTCGGCGGTCAGGCGCGAGGCCGGCACGCCGCTGGGCGTGACCAGCATCGCCTCGCCGCAGCGCGCCGAGACATTGCCCGAGGTGCCGCGATTGAGGCCCTTGTCGTCCATGGCCCGCATCACCTCGGCCATGCGCTGGCGCAGCGCGCCCTCGTCCATTGCGGCCATCAGGCGGCCTCGCTCGGAGTCATCTGGCCCATCGCCGCTTCGGTGGTCTCGAAGCTCTCCAGTTTTCCGGTGGTGGCCAGCCCCTGGGCGACCAACGCCGCCGTGGCGGTGGCGAAGCGGGCGGCGTCCAGCGGCGCCGAG
>NZ_DATFAV010000269.1:0-31325 GCF_035254145.1 Caulobacter sp.
AAGCGCATGGCCACGGCCAGGCGCGGCTTGACCAGCAGATCGCCGGCCAGGCGGATGGCCAGGACCTGGCCGTCGAACAGCGCGCCGTCGCCGTCGTCGGCCCCGCCGCCCTCGCCGTCGCCGCCGGGGGCCGGCACGACGATGGCGCGGGTGACGCCGCCCAGGCGCGCGACCGGCACCAGGGTGGTGTCGGGGTTGAGGCCATATTGCGGATCGAAGGCCGCGCCGAGGTCGGAAGACGAACTCTTGGCGTCGTCCGTCCCCTTGACCGAATTGACCTCGCGAACGCCCAGCACGGTGTTGGGAGCGAAGAGCCCGGGGGTGACGATCGCGCCCTTGGCGTCGATGACGCTGGCCCCCGCCGGCGGGGCCAGACCCTTGCCGACGGCTAGGATCTTGCCATCGCGGAGGATCACCGTGCCGTCGGCGATTTCGCCGGCCGGCCCCATGGTCAGGAGCCGGGCATGGACGATGGCTGTGGCGGGCGCGGCCAAGGCCGGCGCGGCCAGGCCCGAGGCGGCCAGGAGGCCGACCAGGGCGGAAAGGATCGGCTTCATTGGGCGAGGTCTCCGCGGTTCTGGCCGAGCTCGAAGTCGGAGGGGCGGCGCGGCGCCTGGCGATCGAACTCGATGGCGCCGTCGATGAACACCAGGTCGGCGAGCGCATAGATGCTCAAGGGATCGGCGCTCCACAGCACGATGTCGGCCATCTTGCCGGGCTCCAGGGAGCCGGTGCGGTCGGCCACGCCCATGACCTTGGCGGAGTTCAGCGTGATCCACTGAATGGCCACTTCGTCGGGAATGACGATTCCGGCCCGGCGGCCGGCGGCCTGGGCGACGGCGGCCTCGCGGTTGAGGCGCTGGATGATGTTGGGATCGTCCGAGTGCAGCGAGACGCAGACCCCGGCCTTGGTCAGCAGGGCGGCGTTTTCCTCGATGCCGTCATAGGCCTCCATCTTGAAGCCCCAGCGGCCCGACCAGACGGCCGCGCAGATGCCCTCGCGGGCCAGCAGCGGGGCGATCTTGTAGGCCTCGACCGCGTGGTGGAAGGCGGTGATGTGGTAGCCGAACTCGTGGGAGACATCGATCAGGTTGGCCATCTCGTCGGCGCGGTAGCAGTGGTTCTGGACCAGGAGCTCGCCGTTCAGGGCGCTCGACAGGGTGTCGAGCGTGAGGTCGCGCTTGGGCGGCTCGCCCCCGTCCCCCTTGGCGGCCTTCTTGTCGTAGGCGGCCCAGCGCTTGCCGTAGTCGGCCGCCTCGATCCAGCCGCGGCGATAGCCGGCGACATTGCCCATGCGGGTGGCGGGGGTGCGGCCGCGGGCCCCGTAGCGGCCCTTGGGGTTTTCGCCGCAGGCCATCTTCAGGCCATAGGGCGCGCCGGGGAACTTCATGGCCTGAACGGTGACGGCCGGGACGTTCTTCAGGGCCACGGTGCGGCCGCCAAAGAGGTTGGCCGAGCCGGGCAGGATCAGCAGGCTGGTGACGCCGCCGGCCCGGGCCCGCTCGAAGCCGGCGTCCTGGGGCCAGACGCTGTGCTCGGCCCAGACATAGCCGGTGTTGGGGTCGATGTTCTCGTTGACGTCGACCTGGCCGGTGACCGCCGGAGCCGGAAAGACCCCAAGGTGCGAGTGGGCGTCGATCAGGCCGGGAGTGACCCAGCGGCCTTTCGCGTCGATGACCCTGGCGCCGGCCGGCGGCGCGGCGGCCGGACCGACCGAGACGATCTTGCCGGCGTCGAACACCACCATGCCGCCAAGGATCTTCTGGCCCGCGCCGGTGTAGATGTTGGCGTTGACGATGGCCGTCAGGCCCGAGGCGGCGGGCGCGTAGGTGCTCGGATAGGGATCGCGGGCCGGGACCAGGCCCTTGGGCGGCGGGGCGGCCGGGCGCGGGGCGGCTTCGGCCTGCGGCTTGGGCGGAGGCGTCGTGGCGCAGGCGGCCAGCAGCAGCGCGGCGCTGAGCGCCAGCCAGGGGACACGGCGACGTGGCGCGGCGGCGCTGGCCAGTCTCGACGGGTTTGACACGGGATCTCCTGACGCCGCCGAACGCGGGCGGTCCTTGATCAAAAGAGAAGCGGAACGGTGGGCGCCCGCCGGGCGCCCTGGGCAGAGGGCGTCCGGCGGGCCGAGGCGAAGGGTCCGGACGCCCCTGGGGAGGTTCGTCCGGCGCTCCTCGCCGCGCGGCTAGAACGACTTGCTGAGGCTCAGGTACCAGTAGCGGGCGTAGGGCTGGTAGACGGCCCCGAGATAGCCGTAGGTCCCCGAGGCCAGCGGCGGGTTTTCGTTAGTGATGTTGTTGACGCCCAGGCGGATCTTGGAGCCTTCGAGGCGTCCCTTGGCCACGGCCCACTGGCCATAGAGGTTTCCGGTCACCTGGCTTTCGACCTGCCAGGGCGTGCCGTCGGTGGCCAGGAGCGAGGTGTCGTCCATCGAAGAGATGTACTTGGTGAAGGCGCCCACGGTCAGCTGCTCGTAGCGCCAGGTCAGCGAGGCCGAGACCTTGGTCTTGGGCGTGCCGTTCTGGCGCAGGAGATCGCCGCCGCCGGTGATCGAGGTGCCGGCGTTGATCTTGCCGGCCTGGCGGGCGGCGAGCAGTTCGGCGATCTCGGCCGAAGGCTGACGGTAGAACTTGTTGAAGTGGGCGACATTGATGTCAGCGTCGAAGTCGCCGAACCGCGTGCCATGCAGACGCCAGTTGAGGCTGACGTCGAGACCGCGGACGTCCTGCGGATTGAGGTTCTGGTACTGGTCCTTGACGTAGGTGACCTGGCCAACGGCGGCCAGACCCGTGCCATTGGTGCGGGCGATGTCGTCGGCGGTCGGGGCCAGGCGGATGACGTTGGGATTGCTCGAGCCCTGGACGCGCAGCAGGTAGTCGAGGATCAGGGCGTTGCCTTCGCCGAAGACGCCGATGATACCGTTCTGCTTGGTGTCCCAGACATCGACGGTCAGGGTGAAGCGGCCCAGCTCACTGGGAATGAACTTCGGCTGCAGCACGAGACCGAGCGACTGGCTTTGCGAGGTCTCGGCCTTCAGGTCGGGATTGCCGGCCCGCTGGGCGGTGGCGACGATCGAGGCCGAGCAGGCGCTGAAGGTGCTGATCTTGCCGGACCGCAGATCGGCTTCGCAGAAGATGTAGTCGGTGCGAGTGTTGCCGCGGGTGACGATCGCGGAATTAACTTGCAGCAGGTTGGGGGCGCGGAAGCCCTTTGAGAACGAGCCGCGCACCCGCACGCCGTCGACCAGGTCCCAGGCCAGGGCGACCTTGGGTTTGGCGACGTCGCCAAAGTCGCTGTAGTGCTCATAGCGGCCGGCCAGCTGCACCTCGACATTGCGCACCAGCGGGATGTTCATATCCGGCGAGACCACCGGTACGGCAAGTTCCGCATAGGCCGAGGCGACCTTGCGCGAGCCCTTGGAGTCGGGGGTCGGGCTGACGCCGAAGAGGTCCGAGGTCTGGACCTCGCCGGTCACCGCGTCGGTGAACTTGATGGTGCCGTCGACGCGGGCGTCGCGGTTGTCGCTGATTGTCTCACGGCGCAGCTCGACGCCGGCCGCCAGGCCCAGATCCCCGGCCGGCAGGGCCAAGAGGTCGGCCTTCGAGACCTTGAAGTCCCATTGGGCTAGGGTCGAGCGGCCCTTCAGGTAGGTCTTGACGCGGATGGCGTCGAGGGCGGCCTTGGAGCTGGGCGCGCCGTCGATTCCGGTCGGGTTGCTGGCGCTGCCGCCGTTGAACGGATTGTAGGCGTCGGGGGTCGACAGGGCGAGCTGCTTTTGCAGCGCCGTGGAGCTGACGCCGTCCTGGACGTCGGTGACGCCGGCCTCCGTGTAGAGCAGCGCGCTGTCCCAGCGGAAGCCGTAGGCGTTGCCCTTCAGCCCGCCGAGCACGCGCACCTGCTTGCCCTTGACGTCGACATTGGTCGGGCCAAGGTCGCCGAACCGGTAGTTGGTCAGGCTGACGGCGCGACCGGTAGCGGGGATGTTGAGGTTGGCCAGGCGGTTGGGATTGACCGTGCCGTCGGCGAAGGTCACCGGGCCGAACGGGTTCCAGTAGTTGGACGCGGGGATGGCGATCTTGGTCGAGCCGATCGTGAACACCGAGTCCTGCACGCTGTGGGTGTCGGAGATGTAGTAGCCAAGCTCCCCATAGGCGGTGACGTCGTCGGTCAGGTCATAGCGCCAGGTGCTGAATAGGTTGGTGCGGCGCATCTTGGGCATGACCGACAGGCCATAGACCGACTGGGCGTCCGAGCGGGTGTCGCGGGCCGCGCCGGAGGTGGCGCGCGTGCCCGTGCCGATGCAGATCCCGCCAGCCAGGACCGAGCCGCACGAGCCGTCGGCGGTCGGCTGGATGTGGAAGACCCCGGCGGCGGTCGTCAGGTTGGTCGTGCCTTGGCGCACCGCGCCGGTCTGGCCGATCACGGTCAAGTCGGCCCAGGGGCTGAGCGTGCTGCGGCGATCCAGCGTGTTGGAGCCGGCGAAGCTGGTATTGGCGAACAGCGGGCGCTTGTCGCCGCTGGCGGTGTAGTCGAGGTCGGTCGACTTCAGGGCGCTGCGATAGGCGTAGTCGGCCGACAGGGTGACGTTGCCGCGACCGTCCTTGAAGTTCTGGCCGACCGCGAAGTTCAGGTTGAAGTCGCGCATCGACGTGCCTTCGGCCCCACCGTAGCGCACGGTGACGGTCCCACCGTCGAGATCATCGCGCAGCACGGTGTTGAGCACGCCGGCCACGGCGTCGGCGCCATAGAGCGCCGCGGCCCCGTCGCGCAGCACTTCCAGGCGCTGGATGCCGGAGACCGGCAGGGTGTTGGAGTTGGTGGTCAGGACCGGGGCGAGGTTGGCGTCGGCCTGGGTGCCGGGCCAGGTCACGACCCGGCGGCCATTGAGCAGCACCAGGGTGTTGCCGACGCCCAGGTCGCGCAGGTTGATCGAGCCGACGTCGCCGCGGGCGAAGTTGCTGCTGGTCGCGCCATTGGTGCTGTTGAAGGTGACATTGCCCATCTGCGGCACCGACCGCAGCAGGTCATCGCCCGAGACCGCGCCGGTGGTGGCGATCTGGGCGGCGTCGACGACGGTGACGGGGACCGCGGCGGTGACCTTGGAGCCGGCGATCTGGGTGCCGACCACGATCACTTCCTCGACGGTGGCCGCGTCCTGCGGAGCGGCGGCGGGCGCCTGGGCTTGGGCGTGGGCGACGGCCGCGCCTAGCAGACTGGCGCTAGTGGCCAGGAGAAGCGCCCGGGTTCGGCGTTGGAAGTGCTGGTTCATGATGACCCCCTCTTGGTCTTGCTTGCGCCGCCGGCTGGCTTACGCCGGTCTCGATCGACACGCTCTGAGACGTAAGCGCGTGCTGATGCCCCACCTTCGCGCGGCCAGAAAATCGCCGTTTTTGGTGTTGCTTGGCGGCTGGGCGCCGATCGCCCACGAAGCGGGCGCCGCCCGCTATCGAAACCCCACTAAACCGGTAGAATTTGCAAGGCGCGGCAGTTTTTGGCGCAGCGGCGCCAGGGAAACTAAGCCGCGCGGCGGGGGCCGGGTCCCGCCGCGCGCTGGGCTGGCGCTAGTAGAAGCTGACGTTGTCGATCTCGAGCCACAGGGTCTCGCCGGCCGCGCGGCCGCCCATCAGTTCGACCTCGGTGAGGTCCTTGGCCGTCCACTCGCCCTTGCCGCGCAGGCTCTTGAGCGCCGAGAACGGGATCTCGACCACGCGCCAGTCAGCCCCGCCCGTGAACGGCGCCGACCAGCGGCCGGCCGTGGTGGTGACGCCCAGGGCATAGGCCCCATCGCCGCGCGCCTCGAAGCGCACGCCCTTGAAGGCGCTGGCGTCGACTGGCTGGATCGAACCGCGGCTGAGCGGAATGATCACCCCGGCGCTGGGCTTGGCCTTGACCGCCATGCGGGCCGACAGCGACAGGGCCCGGCCTTGCGTCCCTCGGGCGATGACCTGGCTGATCTCGACGGTGCGGTCCATGCCGCCGTCCGGATCGTCGGTGCGCAGGGTGTCGAGGCTGGAGCGGCGGTCGCTCCGCTCGAAGTCGTCGATCAGGGCCTTGGCGGCGATGGCCGGCGGGCTGGCGGCCTGATTGGCGCTCATCGGCGGGGCGCCGGGGCCAAAGACCAGCTTGCCGTCGATCAGCACCCGGTCGGTGTTGCGGACGTCGGCGATGGTCTTCCAGGGCTCGCCCTTGATCAGCACAAGGTCGGCGCGCTGGCCCGGCGCGATGGTCCCGCGATCGGCCGACAGGTTCATCAGCTTGGCGCTATCGGCGGTGCCGGCGATCAAGGCCTGGCTGGGGGTCAGGCCGGCGCGGACCAGGAGCTCCATCTCGTGCAGGGTCGAGACGCCGTGCGGGGTTCCGGGCATGCCCGCGTCGGTGCCCAGACCCAGGGTGACGCCGGCCGCGTGCAGACGCTGGGCGTTGGCGAGGGCGAAGTCGAACTTGCGAAAGCTCTGGCGGTTCTTGGGATCGGCCGGATCGCGCACGGGCTCGCCGGGCTTGACCGGCTCGTAGACGGCCAGGGTCGGAGTGTCGCCCGTGCCGCCGGCCTTGATGGCGGCCAGGGCCTCGTCGTCGATCGGGCGGTCTTGCAGGCTGTGGGTGATGACATCGACGCCGGCCTTGCCGGCGACCGCGCCGCGCTCGACGGTGACGGTGTGGGTGAAGACCTTGAGGTTTTGCTTGTGGGCCTCGTCGACCAGGGCCGAGAGCGTCCAGCCGTCCATGCTGGTGTTGTCGGGCGAGGATCCGTAGCGCCAGCCGTCGGTGAAGGCCTTGATCAGGTCGGGCTTGTAGGGGGCCAGGGCCTGGATGGCGGCGCGAGCGGCCTCGGGGGTGTTGACCCACTTGGTGGTGGCGGTGTCGGCCCAGTCGGCGCCGTGGCCGCCGGGGGTGCTGACCCGGGCGGCGAAATTGACGTGCGGCGCGACCAGGGTCGAGAGCCACTGGCGGCGCGGGGTGAAGGATTCCGGCGCGGCGTTGAAGTCGTTGACCGTGGTCACCCCGGCGGCGACGTAGGCGCTGGCGATCTGCGGGGTGGTGGCCGGAACGCCGCCGCCGGTCCAGTGAGTGTGGAGATCAAAGAAGCCCGGCAACAGGGCCTCCCCCTTGGCGTCGATCACCTGGGCCCCGCGCGGAATCTTGACCTTGGGGCCGACGGCGGTAATGCGGCCGTTCTCGATGACCACGGTGGCCGGGCGCGGCGGCGCGCCGGTGGCGTCGAAGACGATGGCCCCGACGATGGCGACCGGGCGGACGGCGGGCGCGGGGGTTCGCGCCTCGGCCAGCGTCGGGGCGATCAGGCTCGCGCCCATCGCCAGGGCCAGGGCCGAGGCCGCTCCCACGATCCGCCCTGCCCGGCCTTGCTTGATCCCGCCCATCGTCCTACGCGCTCCCGCTGCCTGGCGCGCCCCGGCGCCGGTGCTCTTAGACGGCGGTCGGGGCGATCGCCCCACCGGAAAACGCGGCGTGGCGACCCCATTTTTTCTCGATTGCGCCGGGCGCGGGCGGTTGCCCGCTCAGAGGGCGATCGGCACGGCGGTGGTGAACTTCATCTCCTCCATGGCGAAGGCGGAGCTGATGTCGAGCAGGCGCACGGCCTTGATCAGCCGGCGATAGACCCCGTCATAGGCGGCGATGTCCTTGACGCGCAGCTTGAGCAGGTAATCGACCTCGCCGCTCATCCGGTAGAATTCGACGACCTCGGGGATGGTGCGTACGGCCCCGGCGAAGGCGGCCAGCCATTCGTCGCTGTGCTCCGCGGCGCGGACGGTGACGAAGACGACCATGCCCGAGCCCAGCTTGACCGGATCGACCAGGGCGACGCGCTTGAGGATATAGCCGTCGTCCTCGAGGCGCTTGAGGCGTCGCCAGCAGGCGTTCTGCGACAGGGCCACGGCCTCGGCCAGTTCGTTGACGGTCAGGGAGGCGTCCTCCTGGACGATCTCCAGGATGCGCCGATCGATGCGATCGAGACCGCCTTCGGCCATTTCGCTCTCTCCCAAATCTCAACGCGCCAATCGGAGACTTTCGCGGCAGATCGGCCACGTAAAGGATTTTTACCACCTGTAGCGGGATTTTTTGGGAGATTGCATCACTACGCGAGGAGCGCAGCTTCCAAGGTTAAGCAAGCGCCAGTCGCGGAACTTGGCGCATCTCCAGAAACAGGAAGTTCAGCGGCCTGCCGGACAGGTCGGACTGCGCGCGCGGACGCTAGATTCGCGGCCTCGCCTTTGCTCTCCTCGCTGACCTTTGCTTTCGAAAATCCGGAAGCCCAGCGGCGGCATGTGTCGGTTGCGCCAGTTCTCTTTCCAAGGCGGTCGTCCTCTTTCGACAGGATCAGCCGCCAGCCGCGCGAGGATGGCTTCGTGGCTCACCCGTGGGCGGCCGCGTCGCGCTTGATCTTCTTGGCGAGGCTCCATTTGTGGACCTCGGTCGGGCCGTCGTAGATGCGGAAGGCGCGGACCTCGCGGAAGACCTGCTCGACGATGGTGTCGCCGGTCACGCCGGTTCCGCCCATCACCTGGACGCAGCGGTCGGCGATACGCATCAGGGCCTCGCTGACGGCGACCTTGGTCATCGAGCTTTCGGTCGTTCCCAACGAACCGCCGTCCAGGACGTCGGCGCACCAGTCGATCATCAGCTCGGCCTGCTTCAGCTCGATCATGTTCTCGGCGAGCATGAAACCGACGCCCTCGTGGTCGATCAGCGGCTTGCCGAAGGCGTGGCGCTGGACGGCGTAGGCGGTGGCGATCTCATTGGCTCGCACGCAAGCGCCCAGCCAGCGCATGCAGTGGGTCAGGCGGGCGGGCGCCAGGCGGACCTGGGCCAGCTTGAAGCCCTCGCCCGGCTGGCCCAGCACCTGGTCGGACGAAACGCGCAGGCCTTCGATCGACACCACGGCGTGACCGCCCGGCATCGAGCTGTCGATGGTGTCCAGCACCCGCTCGATGCGGATGGCCGGATCGGGCAGATCGACCAGGAACATCGTCGCGCCCATCTGTTCGCCCTGGGCTTCGGCCTTGGCCATGACGATGCCGACCTTGGCTCCTTCGGCGCCGGTGATGAAGGCCTTGCGGCCGTCGATGACCCAGTGATTGCCGTCCTGGACAGCCGTGGTCATCAGCATCGACGGGTCGGATCCCGCCCCGCCGTCGGCCGCTGGCTCGGTCATGAAGAAGGCCGAGCGGGCCTGGCCCGCCACCAGCGGATCCAGGAACCGCGCGCGCTGCTCGGGCGAGGCGGCCTTGCCCAGCAGGTACATGTTGCCCTCGTCGGGCGCGGCGACGTTGACCGCTTGCGGACCCAGGGGCGATAGGCCGGCGGCGCGCAGCACCTGGGCCGTCTCGCGGTGCGAGATGTGCGAGCCGTCCGCCAGGATGTGCGGCGTCAGCACCCCGGCCGCCCTGGCCTTGGCGCGGAGCTCCTCGATCAGCGCGTCCGAGGGGCCGTGCGCGCCCCGCCGAGGATCATGCTCGTACGGCGCCACGACCTCGCGGACAAAGGCCTCGACCTTGGCCGCGATCGCCGCGCCCCGCTTGTCGTCGCGCGCGCCGCTCACAGCGACTGCCCGTCGTCGATGGTGAAGTCCGCGCCGGTCACACCCTTGCTCTCGTCCGAGAGCAGATAGATCAGCATCGGGTCCAGCGCGTCCTCGTCCAAGATCCGGCGACGCGGCCACTTGCTCATCTGCTTGTGGCCGCCCTCGGTCTCGAACCAGTCGCCAGCCAGCTCCGACCGGATGTAGCCGGGGCAGAGGTTGTTGACGTTGGGCCCCGTGCGCGCCCACTCGCGGGCCATGTGCCGGCCCATGTGGCTGACGGCGGCCTTGGAGGCGCTGTAGGCCGTCACGCCCGGCGTCACCATCCTGGCGGTGATCGACGAGACCAGCACGATGCGCCCGCGTTCGGCGATCCCCGCCGCCCGCATGCGTCGCGCGCCTTCGCGGGCGGTCAGGAAGACGCCCCGGACATTGACCGCGAACACCTGGTCGAAATCCTCGACGGCGAGGTCGGCGGCCAGCCCCTCGATATTGACGCCGGCATTGGCCACCACCCCATCGACCGGCCCGAAGGCGGCCTCGGCGGCGTCGTAGGCGGCGATGGTCGAAGCCTCGTCGGCGACGTCCAGCGCCACGGCCAGGGCCTTGCCACCGTCGGCGACGATGGCGGCCCGCAGAGCCTCCAGGCGGTCTACGCGGCGCGCGCCGATCACCACCGCCGCGCCCTCGGCGGCCACGATGCGGGCGAAGCGGGCCCCGATGCCCGAGGAGGCGCCGGTGATCAGCACCGTGCGGCCGGTCAGTCTCTGGGTCTTGCTCATGTCTCTCGCCTCGGTCCTGCCCCCCGTCGCCGTTCGCACCGGCGACGGGGTCAGGCGCCGCAGACCTCTCTATCAGGCCTGAACGCGTTCGATAATAATGGCCGGCGCCATGCCGCCGGCCGCGCACATGGTGACCAGGCCGTAGCGGCCGCCGGTGCGTTCCAGCTCGTCCAGCACCGTGCCGATCAGGATCGCGCCGGTCGCGCCGATCGGATGACCCAGGGCGATGGCGCCGCCATTGACGTTGACCTTGGCGCGATCGAGCTTGAGGTCGCGGATGAACTTCTCGGCGACGACGGCGAAGGCCTCGTTGATCTCCCAGAGGTCGATGTCCTCGACCTTCAGGCCCGCCTTGGCCAGCACCTTGCGGGCGGCCGGAACAGGGGCGTTCAGCATCAGGGTCGGGTCGTCGCCCATGTTGGCCATGGCGACCACGCGGGCGCGCGCCTTCAAGCCATGCTTGGCGGCGTAGGCCGGCGAAGCCAGCAACACCGCCGCCGCGCCATCCACGACGCCCGACGAATTGCCGGCATGGTGCATGGGCTCGATCTTAAGGTCCGGATAGCGGCGGTTGATCTGCCCACGGAAGGTCGAGCCCTTCGCGTCGTAGGGATAGTCGGCGATGGCCGTGAAAGCCGGCTTCAGCGCGGCCAGGCCCTCGGCGGTGGTCTCCGGGCGGGGATATTCATCATGGTCCAGCGCGACGCCGCCGTCGTGATCGAGCACCGGGACGATCGACTTGGAAAAACGCCCCTCGGCGATGGCGCGGGCGGCGCGCTTCTGGCTTTCCAGGCCCAGGGCGTCGAGGTCCTGGCGGGTGATGCCTTCCATGCTGGCGATGGCGTCGCCGCAGACGCCCTGGTGAGACTGCGGGTGCAGCATGTCCAGGTGCTCGTTTCCCGAACCCATCAAGCCCGGCGGGAAGCCGGCCGCCTGCTCCTGGGCGGCCATGGCGGCGGTCAGGCTCATCATCTCGACGCCGCCGGCGACGATCAGGTCCTCCATGCCGCTCATGATCTGGGCGGCGGCCAGGTTCACCGTGGTGATGCCGCCGCCGCAGAAGCGGTCCAGCGTCATGCCCGAGGCCTTGATGTCATAGCCGGCGTCCAGCGCCGCCATGCGGCCTAGGTCGCCGCCCTGCTTGCCCTTTTGCGTGGAGGTCGACCAGATCACGTCGTCGACGTCGGCCGTGTTGATCTTGTTCCGCTCGGCGATGGCTTTGAGCACCGTGGCCGCCAGATGCTGCGGATGCAGATGGGCCAGGGCGCCCTTGCCCACCTTGCCCACGCCGCGCGGGGTGCGAACGGCGTCGATGATCAGCGCCTCGGCCATGGCCGTCTCCTCCTAGATCATATTGTTATTCGATCGATTAAGCGTTCGATTAATATGCGCGTCAAGCTTCCCTGGCGGGATGCGCCAGCACGCCGTGGAAGACCAGATCCGACACGTGCCGCGCATATTGCTGGCGGACTTCCTCGGTCAGTTCCGACAGTCCCAGCGTCGTGGGCAGCGAATAGCTGGCGTAGAAGATGTGCTCGCAGGCGCCGACCACGCTGTAATAGAGCATGCCCGGATCGAGCGGCCGGAAGGCCCCCTCGGCCACGCCCTGATCGACGATGGCGCGGTAGGCGGCGATCATCGGCTCGACGAAGATCTGGGCCACGCGCTCGCTCGAGGCCTTGTCGCTCCGCACGATCATGTAGTTGATCAGGCGGTTGACGTAGGGCGAGCGGTAGTAGGTGTTGATGATGCCGCCGATGTGGATGCGCAGCTTCTGCTCGGCGGGAATATCCAGGCCGACCAGATGGGCCAGGTCGGCCATGGCGCGTTCGGCCACGCGCTCCAGAAGCGCCAGGAGCAGGCCTTCCTTGCTCCCGAAATAGTATTTGATCAGCGCCGAGTTCAGGCCCGAGCGCTGGGCGATTTCGCTGAGCGAGACCTCGATCGTGGACCGCTCCGAGAGCAGCGCCGCGGTGGCGTCGAACAGGATGGTTCGAGAGTCCCGTCGCTCCGGATCAGCCGCCTTCGCACCCGCCATGACACCATCCTCGCGATCATCTTTAGCTAACCGATTAACTAGGAACGTCAATACGTTTCGCATCGCCCGCCTCGGCGGCGATCCGCAGCGTCGCGAGCGCCTTTTGATCCGTATCAATCGAGATCCAGATATCACCCGATATTCCAACCGTGTTTTCCGCCAGCCGGATCCGGAAGGAACGATCATGACCGCCAGCCCCCAGAGCGCCCAGCCGCCCCACGCGAAGCCGAAGGTCGAGGCCAATATCGGTGAGGCGTTCTGGCGCAAGGGTCCGAACGACACCCTTCCGCCGCCCGACGCCGTCGGCCCCTACATGCGCAACCGGCCCCTGCCGGCGCCGCGGGTCGAGGGCCGCAAGGCCTGGATCATCGGCAGCGGGATCGCCGGCCTGGCCGCCGCCTTCTACATGATCCGCGACGGCCGCATGAAGGGCGAGGACATAACCATCCTCGACACGATGGACATCGCCGGCGGTTCGCTGGATGGCGCTGGCGACGCCGAGCAGGGCTACATCATCCGCGGCGGCCGCGAGATGAACTGGAACTACGATCACTTCTGGGACCTGTTCCAGGACGTGCCGGCGCTGGAGCTGCCCGAGGGCTACAGCGTGCTCGACGAGTATCGCCTGGTGAACGACAACGACCCCAACTGGTCGAAGTCGCGCCTGATGCACAAGCAGGGCCAGATCCGCGACTTCTCGACCCTGGGCCTCAGCAAGGCCCATCAGTGGGAGCTGATCAAGCTGCTGCTGAAGCGCAAGGAGGACCTCGATGACGTGACCATCGAGGAGTACTTCGGCGAAAGCTTCTTCGAGACCAACTTCTGGTTCCTGTGGCGCTCGATGTTCGCCTTCCAGACATGGCAGAGCCTGCTCGAGATGAAGCTCTATATGCACCGCTTCCTCGATGCGATCGACGGGCTGACCGACATGTCGGCGCTCGTGTTCCCCAAGTACAATCAATACGACAGCTTCGTCACGCCGCTGGTCCGCATGCTGAAGGACAAGGGCGTGCAGGTGCGGTTCGACACCCGCGCCTATGACCTCGACTTCGCCGAACGGGACGGCCAGCGCACCGTCACCGCCATCCGTTGCAAGGCGGGCGGCGCGGACGAGACGATCGCGCTGGGCCCGGACGACCTGATCTTCGCCCTGACCGGCTCGATGACCGAAGGCGCCGCCTATGGCGACATGGACACCGTCCCCGTGCTCGAACGGGAAAACAGCGAGCCGGGCGAGGGCAGCGACTGGACCCTCTGGAAGAACCTGGCGAGCAAATCCCCCGTCTTTGGCAAACCGGAGAAGTTCTACGGCGACGTCGCCCGCTCGACCTGGGAGTCGGCCACCCTGACTTGCCGGCCCTCGCCCTTCGTCGACAAGCTGAAAGAGCTCTCCGTCAACGATCCCTATTCGGGCAAGACCGTCACCGGCGGCGTCATCACCTTCACCGACTCCAGCTGGGTCCTGAGCTTCACCTGCAACCGCCAGCCGCACTTCCCCGGCCAGCCCGACGACGTGCTGGTGCTGTGGGTCTACGCCCTGCTGATGGACAAGGACGGCGACCACGTGAAGAAGCCGATGCCGGCCTGCACCGGTCGCGAGATCCTGACCGAGCTCTGCTATCACCTGGGAATCGTCGACCAGATCGACGAGATCGCGGCCGCCACCAAGGTGCGCCTGGCGCTGATGCCCTACATCACCGCCGAGTTCATGCCCCGCGCGGCGGGCGACCGTCCCCGCGTCGTGCCGGAAGGCTGCACGAATCTCGCGCTGCTGGGCCAGTTCGTGGAGACCAGCAACGACATCATCTTCACGATGGAATGCTCGGTCCGCACCGCCCGGATCGGCGTCTACACCCTGCTGGACCTGCCCAAGCAGGTCGCCGACATCAGCCCCACCCAGTACGACATCCGCAACCTCCTGAAGGCCGCGCGGGCGCTGAACAACAACGAGCCGTTCCTGGGCGAACGCCTGCTACATCGGCTGCTGGGCAAGACCTACTACGCGCACATCCTGCCGCCGCTTCCGGACAAGGACGCCACGCGCGAGCACGCCGAGACCGAGCTTTCGGCCTTGCTGGGCAAGGGTAGCCAGGCGGCGGGCGCGGCCCTGACCTGGCTTGAACAGCTTCGGGACAGCCTGAAGAAGCGATCAAAGCCGCAATAGGCAGGGATATGAGATCGAGGGCCCTGGCCTTGCGCAAGACGCGGGAACAAAGCCGGCTGGAGACGCGCCAGCGCCTGATCGCGGCGGCGCACGCCGCGATCGTGCGCGGGGGCATCGGCGCGGTGTCGCTGCGCGCGGTCTGCGAAGACGCGGGCTACTCGCAGGGGGCCTTCTACTCCAACTTCTCCAGCCGCGACGAGCTGCTGCTGGCGCTGATGCATGATCATATGCGCGAGGAGGTCCAGACGCTGCAGAGCATCGTTCGCTCCGTCCAGGGCGAAGGGCTGGAGACGGTCCTTTCCACCCTCGC
Source organism: Caulobacter sp. (assembly GCF_035254145.1). Lineage (GTDB taxonomy): Bacteria > Pseudomonadota > Alphaproteobacteria > Caulobacterales > Caulobacteraceae > Caulobacter. The sequence goes on from NZ_DATFAV010000269.1 coordinate 14,830, forward strand.
GGCGCGCCTGGCCGTTCTGGCCCAGGACACCCAATGGTCGTTGCTGGCGATCGAGCTGCAACTCCACGCCCAAAGAGATCCGGCTTTCGCCTCGGCCCATGACAGCGCGAAGATGGGCTTTCACGCTGAGTTCGCCTTGATCGTCGACGAGATCGTCAAGCGGCACGACCTGAACCCCATCCTGCCTTCGCTACAGATCGCGGTGGGTCTCTACGCCCTCTGGTCTGGCCTCGTCGCCCAAGGCGCCCCGCCGGGCGCCTGGCCGCGGGACGAGATCTTCCTGGCCTTCCTCTGCGCGGCCATTGGGGCGCCTAGAGCCCATCTGGTTTAGAGGGATCCATCCGCGCTCGGGACGGACTTCCGTCCGCGAGCGCTGAGCTCACGGACGGAATCCCCCACCCTGTGGCGCTTGGGAGGGCGACGGCGATCGCGCGGCGTCGCCAGGCCACGGGTCGACCCCCACCGTCGCCTCGAACAGTGGCGACGGCGCGCGGGCCTTGCGAGAACGGGCGTCCAGACGGGAAGACGATCACCGCTCTCGTGGGGAGTCTAGCAATCGCCGCCCGACGATCCGATGCCGAGGCGTCTCATTCTGTTGACGCAGCGTCTCAATCTCGCAGATCGCCGTTCGGCCGCGCGGGGCTCGACCAACAAAAAAGCGCGGCGGATCGCTCCGCCGCGCCTGGTGTCGTCGATGTCGCCGGGTCAGAAGAAGCGTTCGCCAAGCCGGATCGTATCGCCGGGCGCGACAACGATCGACGGCGTCAGCTCGCTCTTCTGCTCCGAGGTTTCGCCGTTGTGCTTGATCCAGACGTTCTTCTTGTCGGCGCGATAGGTGAAGCCACCGGCGGTCGCCACGGCGTTCAGCACCGTCAGTCCCGACGTGTAGGGATAGGTGCCGGGCTTCTCGACCTCGCCCAGGATATAGAACGGCCGGAAGGTCAGGACCTCCGCACTGACGCGCGGATCCTTCAGGTAGCCGTCGCTGAGGGCCTTCTGCACCGCCTGCTGGAACTGGCCGACGGTCATGCCGCCAGCCTTGATCTCGCCGATCAGCGGCAGGGACATCAGGCCGCTGCCGGTGACGAAGAACTCGCCCGAGAGCGACGGTTCCCCGTAGACGGTGACCCGGACCTTGTCGGCCGGGCCCAGCAGGTAATCCATCGATTGCGCGGGCGCGACGGCGGGGGCGGCCGGAGCGACCTGGGCGTGAACCGCGCCGACAAGGCCGCCGAACGTCACGCAAGCGGCAAGCGCCAACATGGAGAGGGCGCGAGAGAGTTTCGGAACACCGATCATTGCGAAGCTTCTCACCTTGAGACTTATCGGACCAGGACGTTGAAATGCCACATCGCACGTGACCGCACGATGAACAAGGCGAAGTCTCAGGCGGCGCGTGCTTTACTAAATTGAATGATCTTCGGCTCGCCGCCGTCAAGTCTAACCGCCGTCAACACGCCGGTCGCGTAGGCGCCTGTATCGACGTTGATCCGGCGACGGCCGACAAAGACCTCTTCCACGGGCGTATGGCCGTGGACCACCGTGGCGTCCAGGCCGTGCGCGGCGTCGAGGAATTCGTTGCGGATCCATAGCAGGTCGGCGGCCACCTGGCGCTCAAGCGGCAATCCCGGCCGCACCCCAGCGTGGACGAACACGTAGTCGCCATGGACGACCATCAGCTCCAGCCGCCGAAGAAAGGCCTCGTGGGCCGGCGGGAAGGCCGCGCGGAAGGCCACGCGCGTCTGCTCCCAGACCTCGGGCTCGGCCCGGCCCACGGGCCGCTGCACGCCATAGGAGGCCATGGTCTCGCCGCCGCCATACTCGACCCATGACGGTCCAGCCATCGGATCGTCCAGAAAGTGCAGCAGGGTTTCCTCGTGGTTGCCCATCAGCGCCCGGAACTCGAAACGCCCCTCCTCGGCCTGCGCGCTCAGGTCGATCAGCCGGTCGATCACCGCGGCCGACTGGGCGCCGCGATCGACATAGTCGCCCAGCATGATCAGCATCGGCCGGTCCTGGCGTCCCAAGGTCCGGAAATCCTCGGTCATGCGATCGATCAGCCCGTCCAGCAGATCCAGTCGGCCGTGCACGTCCCCCACGGCATAGAGCGCCCGGCCGTCCGTGGACGCCGAACGTTGCGGCTGCTGCTTAGTGCGGAACAGGGATTTGAACATCACGCTCGCCAGGGCGGCGACAAGTCGCCGGGAAGGTCGATCCGATTTTGCCCCAGGCCGCGCCTGGGTTCAACGGTGACGCCACCGGTTAACCCATAATTTAGCACAACCATTTCCCATCAATTTACCAAGTAAAGATGGGCTTTGTTCAAGTTAATATCAAAATCACCACAGCTTAACATCTTAATTATACCATCTAAATTCAGCTTAAGTTGGCGGCCCAAATGAATACTGACCCCACGAACACAGCGGGGTCAGCATGTTCAATACGCGAAACATTGTTATCGGGATCGCCGGGGCAGCCGCTCTGATGGTTGGCGCCAGCGCCCAGGCCGGTTCGATGCCGTTCATGCCGCGCGGAAACGGAATGAGCGCCCCGATGGGCTTCGCCGAACTCTGCCGTCGCGATGTCGAGACGTGCGGCCTGCCGTCGGGCCAGCTGGCCCTTATGGGCCTGGGCGCCCCTTCCGGCCTGACCTCGACCTCGTCGGTGGGCGCCGCGCCGCATCGCTTCGAGGCGGCCCAATCCCCCGCCGAAGCCGAAGACGCCCGACTGATCTCGGTGGCCACGATCCAGGCCTGGACCCCCGCGACGACCGAGGGCTTCGTCCCGGCCGGCGCGATCTCGGCCGACCAGTCCGCCACCGACGCGTCGGCCGTCGAGCCCGCCCCGCCGGCCGCCATCGCCGAGACCTGGGCCGCCCGTGGCGAGCGCGAACAGCTGAAGCTGCTCAACCTGGTCAACCAGTCGGTCAACCGCGAGGTCAAGAAGACCAGCGACCTCGACCTCTATGGTCAGCCTGAATACTGGTCGCTGCCGCGCCTGGTGGACGGCAAGCTGTATGGCGACTGCGAGGACTACGCGCTGGAAAAGCGCCGCCAGCTGATCGCCGCCGGCGTTCCCGAGAGCGCGCTGTCCCTGGCCGTCGCCGTCACCGCCCGGGGCGAAGGCCACGCGGTGCTGATGATCTCGCTGAAGAGCGGCGACTGGGTGCTGGACAACCTGACCCCCTGGGCCACGCCCTGGGAGGACCTGAACTATCACTGGATCGAACGCCAGGTGCCGGGCACCGCGCTGTGGACCAGCGCCGCCGTCTGATCGCAAGGCGTGCTTCAGACCAAGACAAAGCCCCGGCCTTCACGGTCCGGGGCTTTTCTCGTGGGCGGGCCGCCAGCCCGTTCTTCCCAGACCGGTCTTCCTTTGGACCGAAAAGCGCGCCGCCCGCCCCGGAGGTCCGGAGCGGGCGGCAAGCGGTTCGAGATGCGTGGCTCGACGTCGAGCCAGAGCGTCAAAAGAGGCGGGAGACCATCAGGGCCAGGAGACCCCACATGCCCAGCGACACCAGAGCGGCCAGGCCCAGGCCGGCCAAAGGCGCCATACGCCGGTCGCGGGCCGGAGCGGCGATTTCCACGGGGGCGAAGGACATCTTGGCGTCGATCATCGATCAGAACTCCTGCTACCTGACGATGTAACGCGCTGGCGCTAATGGCCCGTGAAAAAGCACAGTTTATTCCGATTAAACATATGTGGCCGTCGGCGGGAATTTCCCCGCGACGCTCTGAGTCGTTTGGGATAGCGTGTGAGGGTTGGAACTGGAAAACCGGCCGACAACTTGGTGGGGAATTAAGAGGGTTAACTGGTGGACGGAGGATCGTATTCCGAACGTCTAGCGCCAGAATTGCGCGGCGCCCCCGCGCCCGTTGCGGTCGATGTGCGAAAACGCACGCTCGACATCGCTGCTGCTTCCCTGCTTCTGGTGCTGTTCGCGCCCCTGCTGTTGCTAGCCGCCTTGCTGATCAAGCTGGAATCGCCCGGTCCGGCCCTGTTCCGGCAGACCCGGGGCGGCCTCGGCGGAACGCAGTTTCAGATCTTGAAGCTGCGCACCATGCATTGCCGCGAGGATGGCCCAGAACTGACCCAGGCCCAGCGCGGCGACAATCGCGTCACCCGGCTTGGGCGGCTGCTGCGCGCGACCAGCATCGATGAGCTTCCACAGCTTTTGAACGTTCTGAAGGGCGACATGTCCATCGTCGGCCCGCGGCCTCACGCCGCCGCCCACGACGATTATTACGGCGCCCGGATCCCCGAATATTACGCGCGCTATCAGGCGCGACCCGGCCTGACGGGCTGGGCGCAGGTCAAGGGGCTGCGTGGCGGCACCGAAACCCTGGAAGCCATGCGCAAGCGGGTCGAGGCCGATATCGAGTACATCGAGACATGGTCGGTCATGAAGGACGCGCGTATCGTCCTGATGACCGTCCCCAGCCTTCTCGTCGCCGAGAACGCCTACTGACCGGCGGCGGCCTTGGCTTGCTCCTGGGTGGCGCGTTCGGCCACGATCAGGAAGGCTAGGCCGATGCGGCCCGATGGATTGCGGATGCTATTGGCCAGGGCCGTCAACCGGCGCGCTCCGTTCGAGCGAGCGAACTCTATCCGCGCCTGATACATCACCTGCTGGCGGACGGCCGGGGTCAGGGACGGCCAGTTCTCGTAGGCCAGGCGCGTTCTGCTCTCGAAGAGGCTGGTCTGCAGCGGCGCCACCGACAGCGAATGGTCCAGCGCCCTGTTGGCCGCGTCGGCGTCGCCGCGCTGGAATTCAACGGCGGCCATGCGCAGCCAGGCGCCGCCTGACCCTGGCCGCATGGCGACCTCGCGATGGGCCGTCGCCAACATCCGCTTCTGGACGAGAGGATCCTTGCTCTCGCGGGCCAGATCCTTTTCGAGGCTGGTGGCCAACACCTCGGCCGACGCCGTGGGCGCCCAGGCCATATCGCCGCCAAACCGGGAAACCACCAGCGGCGTCGCGACGAGAAGCGAGGCCAGCAGCGCACCAGCGGCGAAGGCGGGAGTCCCCCAGCCGATGGCCGGCGGCGTGCGGCGCGAGGGCGCCACGGCGGTGATCGCGCCCAGGCCCACCACGAACAACGCTTGCAGGGCCGGCACCTGAACCGCGAAGTCCGACAAGCCGTGCAGCAATACGACGATGGCGGCGGCGATCGTCGCGCGCGCCAGGGTCCCGACCGTACCGGGCTTGGTCGCCTCGCTTCCCGTCCGCCACAGGGCGGCCAGCATCCAGGCCGTCATCATGAGGGTTCCGACGACGCCGGTCTCCTCCAGCCACTGGAGATAGAGGTTATGGGTGGCGCGTACGTCGAAGAGAACGTTCAGGTTCTCGCTGGTGGCGATCAACTGGTTGACGATCGGGAACGAGCCGAGCCCGAACCCGAACCAGGGCGAGCCGAGGAAGGCCTGCCAGTGGGCGTCGAAGATCACCTTGCGAACGGCGACATCGCCCTCGAGGTTTTGGAGGCGGGCGGCCGTCAGGTCCGCGCTGCGCATGGCCACGCCGATCACGATCAGCAGGCCCGCCGCCCCGCCGACGATGGCCACCGCGCGCAGCTTGCGGCCTTGGGCCAGAACCTGCCACGTCAGCAGGACCGCCAGACCAACGACGGTGGAGAAGATCCCGGCCCGAGAAGCGGTCAGAGCCAGGGCGACGGCGAACACCGCCGCCAAGCCCAGAGCCAGACTGGCGTCCAGGCTCAGCCTCTCCAGTCGCAGCGCGCCGCCGGCGCGCTGGATCGCCTGGGAGAAAAACGCCGCGGCGAAGACCAGGCCGACGCCCATCAAGGTCGCGGCGCTGTTGGGGCTGAGCAGGGTGGCGGTAAGGCGGCGGCTGGCGCGCAGGCTGACATGATCGATGATGGCCAGGGCGGCGAAGGCGCCCAACGCCAGCACCATCCACCAGAACAGCGCACGCCGCCGGGTCTCGGACGCGCCAACGATCCGCGCGGCCAGAAACAGGCAGGCCAGGCCCACGAACCTCAAGAGGTTGAGCGCCACCGACGAACGGTCGACCGTGATGGCCCCCGAACCTTCGCCAAAATAGGCCCAAACCGGATGGGCGCCGCCGGGGCCAAACGGTGTCAAGGACCAGGCCACGGCGATCATCAGGGCGACGAACATCAAGCCTGGCCAAGGCGCGGCCAACACGCTTGAAACCCGACGGGCCCAGCCGCACGTCATCAGAAGCGTCAGGAGGAAGGCGGCCTGGACGGCGCCGAACACCGCGGCCACCGCCACGTCGCTGGCTCCGAACACGATGATCTCGGCCAGGACCAAAGCAACGAGGGCGCCGATCGCGACGCCCTCTGAGACCTGCAGTTTTCGAGTCCTGGCCGCTCCGGGCGACGGCGCGCCCCCGCCCGATCGCGTCCTAGTCCGCATAGTACTTTCGATAGTTGGCGTAGTAGTAATAGGAGTCGCCGTAGCCGTAGCGGGACTGGGCCTTCAGGTCCATCTGGGTCAGGGCGACGCCGGCGATGAACGCCCGCGTTCCCTGCAGAAGGGACAGGGCCGACTGAACGGCCTTCACTGGCGTCTTCTTCCAACGCACGAGCATGACCACGGCGTCGGTATGCGGCGCCAGGATGCGCGTGTCGGCGATGGCCAGCAGCGGCGCGGTGTCGAGCAGCACGATCTCGTAGCGGTTGCGCAACTCCTGCAGCAGGCGATGCATGGCCGCCGAACCGAGCACGTCGCGCGGCGTATAGGCCGACTTGGCCAGCGGCAGGATCTGTGCGCCGCTTTCGTCGTCGACCAACGCCGCCTCCAGCGTGGAAACGCCGTTCAGCACCTCCAGCAGGCCGACCTTGGCCGGCTCCTTCAGGAACTGGCTGATCGCGCTCTGGCGCAGGTCGCAGTCGACCACGATGACCTTGGCGCCCGAGGTCGCCAAGGTGCGCGCCAGCGAGAAGGTGGTAGTGGTCTTGCCCTCGCCAGGCAGGGACGAGGTGATCGCGATCACCTTCACCGTCTCGCCGACCTTGGAGAACAGGATCGACGCGCGCAGCTTGCGCAGGCTTTCAGCAAAGCTGGAAAGCGGCTTGGCCAACAGGTAGTCCGGCGGCGTCAACCCCTTCAGAGCCTTGGCGTCGTCGACCGTGGTATCCAGCGTCGGGACCGCGCCCAGGTAGGGCAGGCCCAGACGACGCTCGACCTCATCCTCGGTGAACAGGCCCGCCATCAGGATCTCGGCCAGGACGATCGAGGCCGCGCCCGCGCCCAACGCCAGCACCAGACCCAAGGCCAGGTTCAGCGAGGGCTTGGGATAGCTGGGACGCGTCGGGATCTTGGCGGGCGACACCACGCGGGCGTCGGCCTGCTCGATGCCTTCCGAGGTCGTGGTCTGCTTGAAGCGAGCCAGAAGGCTCTCGTACAGGGTCTTGACCGACTGGGCTTTGCGCTCGAGTTCGGCCAGGCCGATGGCGGCGCGGTTGTTGCCGGCCAGCGTGCCCTTGGATTGGGAGACGCTAGCGGCCACCGAGCCGGTGCGCTGGCGCGCGACCTGGGCCTGAGCCTCGAGGTTGGAGATGATCCGGCGGATTTCCGCCTGGATCTGCGTATCGATGTCGGCCAGTTCGCGCTTGGCCTTCAGCAGGTCGGGGTGGCGCTCGCCGTAGCGGCCGCTGAGATCGGCGACCTGGGCGCTCTTTTCGGAGCGCTGCTTGCGCAGCTGTTGCACGACCGGCGAATTCAGGGACTCGCCGACATCCTCGCCCGTGCTGCCGCGCGCCAGTTGCTGGCGAGCGATGTTCAGGCGCGCATCGGTCTCGGCCTGGGCGGCGCGGCTCAAGGCCAACTGCTGGTTCAGGCCGGAGATTTCCTGCTCGGTCAGGGTCGCGCCTTCGGCGCTGAGCAGGTTGTTGGCGATCTTGTACTGCTGGACGGCGGCGTCGGCCTGGGCGACCTGATCGCGCAGTTCGGCCACGCGAGTGTCCAACCACTCGTTGGCCTTGGCCGTCGCGTCGAACTTCGCCTCCAGCTGCTCGGTCAGGTAGAGGTTGGCGAAAGCGTTGGCCAGCTCGGCCGCGCGCTTGGGCTCGACGTGGGTGTATTCAATCGAGATCAGATAGGTCAGGCCCGCGCGGCGGACCCTCAGCCCTCCCAGCACATTGTCGACGATCCGCTCTTGCCGACGCTGCAGCTCGACGGGATCGGTCACCGCCAGAGGCGCGGCGGCCTTTCTCATCGAAGACAGCCAGGCGGTCGCGCCCTTGGCCTTCGGCAGGTAGGGGTTGAAGTAGGGGTCCTGGTCGAGCTTCAGCTCCTTGACCACCCGCCCGGCCAGCGAACGCGACCTCAGAACCTCGACCTCGGTGTCGACGACGGACGAATCCGCCGGCAATCCGGAGAGCACCGCGCTCATGTCGGTGACCTGTTCCTTGCGGACGTCCAGCATCACCTGGGCCGTGGCCGTATACTTTGGGACCTGCTGCAGGGTGAACAGCACCACCGCCGCGAACACCACCACCGCCACCGCCGCGAACAGACGGAATCGCCGCCTGAAGGTCGCGATCGCGATGTTCAGGTCAAAAGACAACGCTCCGGTGTCATTCACCGGAGCGTTCGAAGTTTCAAAACCAGAGCCGTCCATAACCACTCTCAGTAATCGGCAAAGCTTGCCGTTTCGTGGACGTTTTTATCAGAACTGAAGCGCGACCGAAGCGATCACCTTGTTGTCCTTGAACGCGGCGCCGTTCTGGGCGCCCGACGAGTCCTGCTTGAGGTAGTTATAGGTCAGGAACAGGCCGACGCGGCGGTTCAGCAGATAGGTCGCCGTCGCCGAGAAGTTGTCGCGCTTGTCGGTGCGATCAACGCCCTTGTAGTTGTCCTTGCCGTGCGCGTAGGCGGCCGACAGCAGGACGTTGCGCATCAGCTCGTGGTCGATCGACGCGCCGATGTTGTTCGAGATGTAGCCTTGCGAGCCCGCCGCCGTGGATTCCTCGATCGTGCGCGAGCCATTGATGCCGACCGTCGTCAGCTGGGTCGGGAACCACTCGAGGCGGCCGGCGGCGTTGAAGCCGTCGATCTTGGAGAAGGCGGGGTTGTCGTACGACTGGCTCATGTAGCCGACTTGCAGGTCGCCACGCACCAGATTCGAAACGTCGAAGTTGGCGCCGACGCCGACGACGTAACCGTCCGAGTTGCGGTTCGAAGCGGCGACGTTGGTGTCGTAGTCCTTCTTGTTGCCGGTCGCCGTCAGATAGACAGCCGTATCCGGGCTGACCGCATACTCGGCCTTGGCGCCATAGTTGAATTCGTTGCGGTCACGGAAGTCCTGATCGACGATCGCCGTGCCGGCGATGTTGGGGACGTCCTTGTAGTTGAAGTCCTTGTCGTCCAGGCGACCGGTGACGCGCAGGCGATTGAACTCCTTCGTCAGCGAGACCGAGCCCTGGGTCAGGTCGTACTTCACCGGCTTGCCCGCCGCCGTGGGAGCGGTCGGCGAGGTGCGCGGTTCAACTAGCCGCTGCGTCTGGACCAACCCGGTCAGGTTCGAGCCGCGCGAGATGTCCAGCCGGCCGTTCGCAGAGACCGTGTACTCCTCGGCGTTTTCCGTATCGTTGTCCGAATACCGGATGATGTTGCCGCCAGCGAAGAAGCCCAGCGCGTTGCGCGACCAGTCCGAACGAACAGCCAGTTCCGGCTTCACGCGCCAGATGGTGTCGTCGGTCTTGCCCGTCGCCGTGGCGTAGATGTTGTCGTTGTGCTCGACGTCACCCGTAATCCGCGGATACAGGGTGAAGCCGCCGGCCTTCTGGCCGGTCGCCTCGTAATCCGGGCGCGGGCGCTGACGAACGCTGACGTTCTTGTCGCGCTTGAAGTTGGAGCCGAGATCCTGCGCCTGAGCGATCTGAGGCGCGGTCAGAGCGATGCAGGCCATGGCGGCCGAGCACGTTAGGAGTCGCATGTTTTATCCCCACCAGTAGGTGGCGGCCGACGCACGTCGTGACGCGTCGGTCCGCCCCGAGACTATATTAATTAACCGCCGCAGTAGGCGGCGATGACGCCCGCGCACGGATCGTACGGAGCCGGCGTGACCGTGGTGGTCGTGCCGCCGCCCGTGGTCGTGCCCGCGTCGCCGCCCGTCGAGGTCGACGAAACGCCTTGCAAGCTGACGAGCACGCTGGGCGCGCCGCCGGTGTCGGTCGCGGCCGTCTGAGTGACGGTCGCCGACTGGCCGGTGGCCGCCAGCTGCTGGGTCACGGCCGGAGACGAGGCCACTTGCTGGGCCATTTCAGGAGCGACCGCGGCCGCCACTTGAATGGCGACGCCGGCGCTGACCGTGCCGCTCGACACCGCCTGCACCAGAGCCGCGGCGATCACCGTCGGCGAGGCGCCGCTGGCCGCGAGGGCGGCCGAGATGGAGGCCTGGATGGCGGCCAGCTTCTGTTGGGCCGACAGACGGGCGAAGCCCGGCTGCGCGGCGGCTCGCTGAGCCGCGGCCTGGATGGTGGCCTGCAGCGAGGCCGCCGTCGGGGCCGGGGTGTTTTGAGCCCAGACCTGGCCGGCGCCCATAGGGGCCAGCGCAACTGCCAAGCTAATGGCGATGGCTCGAACGCGATGAGAAGCCATGACTGCTCCCTCCAATTGAACGGCGTCCCTTTAGGACAATGTAAACGAATGCTCTAGCCCAGAACTCGATTTTCGTCGATTTCTCGACAGAACCGTTCCCCGGAAATCACACTTTGCGTGCGGGCTCCGCGGGAAAGAGAACGCAAACCAGCCTGTAAACTAAGAATATGACGCGTTTTCCCGCCAGAGCAGAAACTGTCAGACTTCGTCGACGGGTCCGTTAGGGCTAAAAAAATCACGCACAGCGTCGCATTGCAACGCCGCTGCGGGAGAATCCATGAAAAATGCCGAGAATCTAGTCGCTTTCTCTTATCAGGCGACCAAATAGTTCGATTTATCCGCAAGCGGCTTGGTTAAGATTAGGCCGCGACCGTGGTTAATCCCGGAACTTGTTGTCGCTGGACAAGACATCCGTACCAGCCAAGACCCGTATAGGTCTCGTATCCCGGGGTCAGGGCGTACCCAACAGTGACGTCGCCGTTGGCGTAACTTCCCATCGGTCCCGCCGTCGTATCGAGTGGGAAGATCTCGCTAAGAACACCCTGGTTGTCCGAAGAGGCCAGGACCCTGCCCTTCTGGTCCAGCAGCATGACGCGCGAGCGTTCGCGCTCCTCGCTGGTCAGGCGAACGCCATCGACCACGGCCTGGGCCTGGGGCCGCCAGTCGAAGTGCACGCCGAGCACGCCCAGGGGCTGACCCTTGGCCTCGCCCCCGGCGCGAATGGCGGTGGCGTAGGTCGCCACCGGCTCGTCGGCCAGGGCCCGGCAGCGCTCGACGTCGCAGGCCACGAAGTCGTCGCCCGTGGCGGTGCGCATGCCCTCCTGGAACCAGCGCGTATCGGCCACCGACTGCCCGACGACGTTGGGGTAGCGGTTTGGCCGCCCATTGGCCACCACGCGGCCGCGGGCGTCGCAGATCCAGAGATCGAGATAAACCGTATAGGCGTCCAGGATCACGCCCAGGCGTTCGCTGGCGTGCCGCCGCGCGCCCTCGCCGTCATCGGCCAGACAGGCCACCACGGCCGAGTCCGTCGCCCACCAACGGACGTCGCAGGTCCGTTCATAGAGATTGCGGTCGACGATCTCGATGGCGTTGAGCGCCAGATCGGCCAGGCGCTGGCCGCGCATATGCGACAGGATCGCCCCGCCGATGGCCGAAAGCTCATCGAGGTCGGCCCGCACCTGGCTTTCCAGCGCGGCGGCCACCGCGTCGATCTCCGTCGAGATCTTCTTGAACTCCTCGGCAACGATGGCGAAGCCCTTGCCGGCCTCCCCCGCCCGAGCCGCGACGATCAGGGCGTTGATCGAGAGCATCTTGGCCGCCCGATTGACCCTGGCGATCTCGCCGATCTTTTCGCCCGCGACGCTCGACAGCCGTTCGGACAAGTCCAGAATCCGTTCTGGCCGAAAACTGGCGTCTTGTTCCATCACACGCGCGCCCCCACGCATATTCTCAAAGCGAATCAATCGATTCACGCACGATGACGCTCTCGTCGCGACCGCGCGATGACACCGATAACCACATCCGGGGCGTGGGGCCCGCCCAGAACGAGAAAGCGCCGGAACGCCCGCGAAACGGGCGCCCGGCGCTTAGAAAGCAATCGTTTGCCAAACCTCTAGACGTCGACCTCGGCGTCCAGGGCGTTTTCTTGGATGAACTCCCGGCGCGGCTCGACCAAGTCGCCCATCAGCCGGCTGAACATGTCGTCGGCGTCGTCGGCGTGGTTCACCCGGACCTGCAGAAGGGTGCGCGCCTCGACGTCCAGCGTCGTTTCCCACAGCTGCTCGGGGTTCATCTCGCCCAGGCCCTTGTAGCGCTGGATGGCCAAGCCCTTGCGGCCGGCGTCCAGCACCGCGTTGACCAGGTCCAACGGCCCGCGGATGGTCGTGGACTTGTCCTTGCGGCGGAAGACGGCGCGGCTGGAGAAGACCTCGGCCAGCTTGACGGCACGTTCGGCCAGGCGACGGGCGTCGGCGGCGTGCAGCAGCACGTCGTCCAGCACGACCCGCTCGGAGACGCCGCGACGCACGCGGCTGAACACGAAGCCGGTGTCACCCCGCTCGCCGCTCCAGGGGCCATCGCCCTCCTCGGCGTAGAGGTCGAGGCGTCGCGCGGCGCCCGTGGGATCGGGCGCATCGCCCAACAGGCCGGCCAGGGCGGCCTGTTCGATGGCGCTGGCCGGGGCCCGGGAGGCCAGGCGATCGATATTGCCCTTGGCCGAACGACACGCCTGGACCAGGGCCAGAAGATCCTGGCCGATCAGGCGCTCGCCGGAGGCCAGGTCCAGCTCGGCCCCGTCCACGCCTTCGTCGACGAGGAAGGCGTCCATCTCGCTGTCGTCCTTCAGATAGCGCGAGGACTTGCCCTTACTGGCTTTGTAGAGCGGCGGCTGGGCGATGTAGATGTAGCCACGCTCGATCAGCTCCGGCATCTGCCGGTAGAAGAAGGTCAGCAGAAGCGTACGGATGTGGGCGCCGTCGACGTCGGCGTCGGTCATCAGCACGATCTTGTGGTAGCGCACCTTGTCCGGGTTGAAGTCGTCCCGGCCGATGCCGGCGCCCAGGGCCGTAATCAGCGTGCCGATCTGGTCGGACGACAGCATCTTGTCGAAGCGCGCCCGCTCGACGTTCAGGATCTTGCCGCGCAGGGGCAGGACGGCCTGGTTGTCGCGGTTGCGGGCCTGCTTGGCCGAGCCGCCGGCGCTGTCGCCCTCGACGATGAAGATTTCGGACTTGGCCGGATCGCGCTCGGAGCAGTCCGCCAGCTTGCCGGGCAGCGAGGTGATGTCGAGCGCGCTCTTGCGGCGAGTCAGTTCGCGGGCCTTGCGAGCGGCTTCGCGCGCCGCGGCGGCCTCGGCGATCTTGGTGACGATCTGCCTGGCCTCGTTCGGGTGCTCCTCGAACCAGGTCGCCAGACCTTCCTGCACCAGACCTTCAACCGCCGGGCGCACCTCGGACGAGACCAGCTTGTCCTTGGTCTGCGAGCTGAACTTCGGATCGGGAACCTTGACCGACAGCACGCAGGTCAGGCCTTCGCGGGCGTCCTCGCCGCCGAGATTGACCTTTTCCTTTTTCAGGATGCCCGAGCTTTCGGCGTAGCCGGTGATGATCCGGGTCAGGGCCGCGCGGAAAGCCGAAAGGTGCGTGCCGCCATCCCGCTGCGGGATGTTGTTGGTGAAGCACAGCATCTGCTCGTGGTAGCTGTCGTTCCACCACAGGGCGAGATCGACCTCGACCTTGTCCTTGACGCCGCGCACCGCGATCGGGGTCTTCAGCAGCGGGGTCTTGGCCTTGTCCAGGTGGCGGACGAAGGCCTCGATGCCGCCGTCGTAATGCAGCTTTTCTTCCCACGGCTCGGCGTCGCGGTGATCCTTGAACCAGATCGTCACGCCCGAATTCAGGAACGCCAGTTCGCGCAGGCGGTGCTCCAGCGTCTTCCGGTCGAACTCGATGAACGCGAAGGTGTCCCTGGACGGGTAGAAGGTCACTTCCGTGCCCGTCAGGGTCTCGCCGGCCTTGGGGCCGTCCTGGCGCACCGGCGAGTCGCCGGTCACCTTCAGCGAGGTCACCGCGTCGCCGCGCTCGAAGCGCATCTGGTGAACCTTGCCGCCCCGGTGGATCAGCAGCTCCAGCCAGTCCGACAGGGCGTTGACGACCGAGACGCCGACGCCGTGCAGGCCGCCCGACACCTTGTAGCTGTTCTGGTCGAACTTACCGCCGGCGTGCAGCTGGGTCATGATGACCTCGGCCGCCGACACGCCCTCGCCCTCGTGCATGTCGACCGGGATGCCGCGGCCGTCGTCGGTGACCGTCACCGAGCCATCGGCGTTGAGGATCACCTGGACCTTGGTGGCGTGACCGGCCAGGGCCTCGTCGATGGCGTTGTCGACCACCTCGTAGACCATGTGATGCAGGCCCGAGCCGTCGTCGGTGTCGCCGATGTACATGCCTGGACGCTTACGAACGGCGTCCAGACCCTTGAGCACCTTGATCGAGTCGGCGCCGTACTGGGCGGCGGCTTCCTCGGTCGTCATTTCCGGGGTCGGCGTTTCGGGAACTTGGTCTTCGGTGTTCTCGGTCATTCGTCTTCCAGAGTCAGGCCGGCAAAGTGGTCAGGCCGGCGTCGCACACGCGAACGCCCAGCGCCCGACCCTTGAGATGGTCGAACAGCGACTCGTCCGTGCCGGTGAGGAAGGCCTGGAGCTTGAGCGCCGTGAGTTCGTCGGCCAGTGCGGCTCGTCGGGTAAGATCGAGATGCGCGGCGACTTCGTCGAGCAATATTACAGGATTCGGCGCGGATTCCGCACGCGAAAGTCGCGCCGCCTGGGCCAAAACGAGGTTCAAAATCAGGGCTTTCTGCTCTCCGGTCGAGCATTCGGCCGCCGGACGGTCCTTCTCGACGTGGAAGATGGCCAGATCGCCCCGGTGCGGACCGGTCAGGGCCCTTCCCGCGGCCCCATCGCGCGCGCGCGCGGCGGCCAGGGCCGAGGCCAGCTTCTGCTCGATCTCCGCGAACGGCGCGCCCTCCAGCGCCAGCCTTTCCCACTCGCCGGTCAAGGTCAGGCGAGCCTGGGGGAAAGGTCGGTCGCCCCGCCCTTCGATCTCCAGCTGCAGCGCCTGGAGCGTCCGCGCGCGGGCCTGCGACATCAGCGCCCCGTTCTCGGCCATCCTGCCCTCCAGGGCGTTCAGCCAGGTCGCGTCGGCCGGGGCGCCGCTCTCGGCGGCGTCGGTCAGAAGCCGCATGCGCTCGCGCTGGGCCTTATCGTAGGCGTTGGCGTTGGCGGCGTGGGCGGGCTCTCCGGCGAAGACCAGGCGATCGAAGAACCGCCGGCGCTCGGAGGCTGCCTCCAGGAACAGGCGGTCCTGGGCGGGCGTCAGCCAGATCGGTCGGACGTGGTCGGCCAGCCGCCCAGGCGGCACGGTCTCGCCCTCGAGCCGCACGACGCGGCGAGCCGCCCCGCCCTGCTCGACGCCGGTGCCGATGTGGATCGGCGCGTCGTCGCCGCTCTCGACCACGGCCGCCACGGCCCAGGCCCGGCCGACGGTCTCGCCCGGCAGGCGGCGACCGACCTCGGCCAGGCTGGCGCCGCGCAGGCCCTTGCCGGGGCTCAGCAGGCTGATGGCCTCCAGAAGGTTGGTCTTGCCCGCCCCGTTGGCGCCAAACAGGTAGACGCTGCGCCCGCCGGTCTCCAGGCGCGCGCGCTCGTAAGAGCGGAAGTCCGTCAGGGTCAAGGAAAGCAATGCGGCCGACGCCATGGCGCCTAATAGCATTTCGGCGGCGATGCGCAGCCCCCGGACTTCAGACGAGGCGGCCGCGCCGTCCGATCGCCAGGTGCGCCAGGGTATGGACCTCGCCTCTGGCCAGATGGAGGGCGTGACGCCCGCCGATCAATAGAACGGTCCAGAAGCCGATGCTGACCAGCACCGTGGCGATGCGTTCCCAGGCGATGCGCATGTCCGTCTCCGTCCAGAGCGACGGAGTTGCGCCCCGACCTCGGCCGTATCACGCCGAAATCAGGGCGAAACCTTGCACATCATCCCAGCTTGTAGCCGCAGAGCTTGTTGCCATCCAGATCACGGAAATAGGCGAAATAGGCCTTGGGCATCCGCGCGCCCGGCGCGCCCTCGTCCTTGCCGCCCAGTTCCAGGGCCTTGGCGTGGAAGGCGTCGACCTCCTCGACCGTGTCGAAGGCGAAGCCGCCCATCATGCCGTTGCCGACGCAGGCGGGATTGCCGTCATAAGGCCCCAGCACGCCGAACATGCACCCGTCGCCGCGATAGAGGCGGCCGCCAGATGGGTGGTCGAACAGCGGCTTGAACCCGATGGACCCGAGCAGGGCGTCATAGAACGCCTTGGCCTTTTCCAGATCGTTCGAACCGACCGTCACATAGTTCACCTTGGCC